>JAHLWW010000044.1 GCA_019057715.1 Candidatus Jordarchaeum sp. JNZ_1113 | reverse complement strand
GCACGAAGAGGTCTACACCCCCCAGCGTTTTGTCAACAGCTTGCTGAAGGAGGTTTTCATCCAGCGTGCCAGTGTAGTATTTAGAAGCTATGTGTCCTACGCCTATACTGGAGTTAAGGTTTACCTCTGTGAACTTAGGAGCGTAGTGTCCACCTCCAAAACCTACAGCGTTAATGCATTTCTCAGGCGGATGAACCAACAGTTCCATGATTGCCTCAGCAACAATCCTCCCGGCCGCCTCATTTACCCACTCTTTCTCGCTACTTCCTATCTCGATGAACATGGATGGAACGTCAACCGTTGGGCCATGATGAGTTTGCTCCTGCGCCACGGTGAAGCCGCTCAGCGAATACTCCTCTTTCAGTCTGGCGAGGGACTTTAGGGCTGCTTTAACATGCATTGGCGACGCCACGCTAAGCTTTCTGGGCTCACCGCCATACTCGGCCTTGTCCCAGTTGCCCGAGACGTGGACGGATAAGGTCGCCATGTTGGCTGAGCTACTGTGCCTGCTAGCGTAAACGACCAGCTCCACGTCGAAAAGCTTCTCCACTCCGTCGCAGTAAAGGATGTCTTCCGCAACGTGAACTAGTACTAATTCAGCTTCCCCAACAATCCCTTTCCAGCATGCCGTGCATTGCTTTGGGGGCTGCTGCTCTTTCAGCTCCGCGATCCTTCTGAGGTGGTTAGAGATGTTCATTCCTGCAGGGTCACGCAGCGAAGCCACAACGAGTATTCTCCGCATCTGTGCACCACGCTTTCCTAGCTGGGTCACATGTGTATAACCTAGGTAACATGAAAAGTTTTACGTTAAGCCTTTTACGTTAATGAGAGGAGGGTGTTCCTATGGAGAGCATCATAGAAGAGATTTTGCAGGAAAATCAACAGGATGAAAAGAGTGAGTTCGACGAGATTTTAAGTTACATGCCTAAGATTCAGGTTTTTGGGGTAGGTGGTGCTGGAAATAACGCCATCAATAGACTTTCCAGCGTTGGTGTAGAGGGCGTTGAGCTCATTGCAGTCAATACTGATGCTCAAGACTTGTTAAATATTAAGGCTGATAAGAAGCTACTGATAGGGAAGGAGACGACGAAGGGGCTTGGTGCTGGAAACGACCCGGATGTTGGTGAGGCTGCGGCGAAAGAGAGTATCGAAGAGATAAAGAAGATGATTTCGGGCGACCTAGTGTTTGTGGCGTGCGGCCTGGGTGGCGGAACAGGGACGGGTGCATCCCCAGTAATAGCTGAAGCAGCGAGGAAAGCGGGAGCATTAACCGTTGCAGTGTGCACACTGCCCTTCATAGCTGAAGGTGCAAGGAGGTGGAGAAGTGCATCCTCGGGGCTCAAGAAGCTCTCCAGAGTTTCGGATACAGTTATAGTTGTGCCAAACGAGAAGCTTCTTGAGGTCGCTCCAAACCTCTCCTTGATCCAAGCCTTCAGGCTGGCTGACGAGATACTTGTTAGGGGCGTTAAGGCTGTATCAGAGATGATAACCAAGCCGGGTCTAGTTAACGTCGACCTTGCAAACGTAAGAACTATAATTAAGAAGGGGGGCGCGGCGCTCATCTCTCTCGGAGAGGCGAGCGGCGAGAGGAGAGAGGAGAAAGCCGTGGAGGATGCGCTGAACAACCCACTCCTCGACATCGACCTCTCGTGCGCCACAGGGGCACTAGTAAACGTCACGGGGGACCAGGACTTAAAACTTCACGAGGCAGAGGCGGCAATAAGGAGCATGTCTGAACGAATATCCCCTGATGGAGAGATAATATGGGGCGCCATCATAGATCCAGCCCTAAAGGACAAGATACGCGTTTCACTAGTTATAAGTGGAGTAACTTACCGCCAAGTAGAGCAGATACTTTCAGGGGAATGGGTTGTGCCACCAGAACTTCAACTGACAAAAATTTAACGCGCAGAACACTGAAGAGTCAATCATCCACTCAAGTTCCACAGACAACTCTATTTGCGTTTCACGAAAAACAAGCGGTCTCGACTTGAAGCTTGGCAGTTTTGGTCGTTTATTTTAAATTGTTCTTTTCGCGTTTTCGCGCTTTTTTGGATATAAAAGGTTGTTTCTTTGTTTTCTGGGAAAAATATTTCAATAGGAGATTAAATGTTTCTCTGAAGTCGAGCATGTAGAGGATGGGTTTTGATGTTCAAAACGCGACTCGGTAAGGTGAGAGCTGTCCTTGGCAGAGTTAGGGGAAACCGCTTGGTGAGGAAGGCTGCAGAGTCAAGGATAGTGAAGTGGGTTTCTCAGTCGAGGGTGGTCAGGAGGACCGTGAGAGTATTCAGAGCTGCGAGGTACCCGACGAGGGAGGAAATGTGGCTGATTGTAAGGATAAGTATAGTTGGGATCTTGATAGTAGGCGGCTTGGCTTTCTTAATCAAGTTTGTGTTAGTTAATGGTTTTCTTCCAATGATCGGCTTATCGCCTTCTTAGGAGATGGGCGGGTTGTCTGTTGGTGGAAACATTTTTGCTATAAGAACTACGATTGGGCAGGAGAAGGCTGTAGCGGAGATCATAGAGCGGAGGGTTAAGGGTTCGAAGGACATTGACATCAAAGCCATTCTGGTCCCGGAGACGCTTAACGGCTATATTTTTATAGAGGCGGGCAGTCTTAAGGATGTTCTAACGGCGACTGCTGGCATACCTCACGTGAGGGGGCAGGTTAGCGGTAGGGTGAAGCTGGATGACATAGAGCCTTTCATAACCGTCAAAAGCCAAGTTAGCATGATCAGTGCCGGCGACGTCGTTGAAATAATTAGGGGGCCATTCAAAGGGGAGAAAGCAACAATAGTAAGAGTTGACACCAGTAAGGAAGAGGTAGTTTTAGAGCTTATAGAGTCGCCTAACCCTATCCCGATAAAGGTTCACGCTGACTACGTCAAGCTTGTGGGGAGGCGAGGTGAAGAAGGGGAAGAGGAGTAAAGTAAAGGAGGGATTACGGGGGATTCAGGGGTTGATAGGAGGAGGCACGAGGGTCGTCGGCATAATAGGGGACCCAGTAGAGCACAGCCTTTCTCCAAGAATGCACAATGCTGCCTTCGAGCACCTGAAACTGGACTATGTTTACGTTCCCTTCAGGGTTAGTGGGGACATGCTTAGAAAAGCCGTTGAGGGAGTGAGAGCGCTTAACCTGAGAGGGGTCAACGTAACTATACCGCACAAGGTCTCAGTGATGCCTCTTCTGGACTGGGTTGATGAAAACGCTTTGGATATCGGGGCAGTTAACACCATAGTTGTAGAGCGTGGAGAGCTGAAAGGCTATAACACGGATGGGTTAGGGTGCCTAGAGGCGCTGAAGGAAGAAAAGGTTGAGGTTAATGGGGGAAAGGTTGTCGTCTTGGGAGCTGGGGGGGCGGCTAGAGCAATAGCTTACTCCCTTGCGCCATTAGCTTCGGAGCTCGTCCTACTTAATAGGACTGACTCTAAGGCTATAGCGCTGGCTGAGGAGCTAAGGAGGAAAGGCTGGAGCGTGAGGGGAGGGGGGCTGAGGAGGGAAGTTTTGGAGGGGGAACTTAAGGATGCCGTGTTGCTCGTCAATGCTACGTCTGTCGGCATGTACCCCGATGTTGATGATAGCCCCGTTCCCCGTGAAGTCTTGAAAAGCAGCCTGACGGTTTTTGATGCAGTCTATAACCCGATAGAGACTAAGCTTCTCAGGGATGCGAGGAGTGTCGGCGCGAAGACTATTGATGGTGTGGGAATGCTGGTGAATCAAGGGGCGGTAGCATTCAAGCTCTGGACGGGCGTGAACCCGCCTAAGGACATTATGAGGAGGGCAGTCATAGATGGGCTTACAGGACGGGGGGAAAGTGATAGGGGAAGCTGTGGTGCACGGTGCGGGAACAATTGTTAACGCTATAGCGTGTGGTAAGGGCTCGGCGTTCGGCGTTGATTTGTGGACGAGAGCAAGAGTGGAATTGACGGATGAGGCGGGGGTGGTGGAGGGCAGAATACTCAATGACCCGGAGGAGGACACGAAGCTGATAAGGGTAGCTGTGAGAAAAGTGCTGGAAAAGTTTAACGTTTCCGAGTACGGTGCGAGGGTTATAACTGAGTCAAACATTCCGGTTTCGAGGGGACTTAAAAGTAGTAGTGCCGCGGCTAACGCTGTGGTGCTCGCGACACTTGCAGCGCTAGGTAAAAAAATGGACGATGTGGACGCAGTTTTATTGGGTGTTGAGGCCGCCATAGAGGCAGGGGTGACTGTAACGGGAGCCTTTGACGACGCATGCGCATCATATTTTGGAGGAGTCGTTGTGACAGATAATGAAAAGAGGAGTATACTGCGCATGGAGTACTTTCCCGAGGAGTTTAAGGTGGTGATACTGGTTCCCTCCGAGAAGATACGCAAGAGTGGTATTAACGTTAGACGCATGAAGGCCATGAGAAGCTTGGTTGAGGCTGCCCTGGAGCTCGCGTTGAGAGGGGACTATTTGAGGGCTATGACTCTCAATGGGCTGGCTTACTCTGCCTCTCTCGGGCTTAGCCCTGAGGCTGCCGTGAGGGCGCTTGAGGCAGGGGCGGTGGCGGCGGGGCTTTCGGGAACAGGACCAGCCACAGTCGCCCTGGTTCCGCCTGAGAAAATGGATGATGTGGTTGATGCTTGGAGCCAGTTTGAGGGAAACGTCATGTTGGCTGATGTAAATAACAAGAAGGCGCAGGTTTCTGTTTGGAGAGGGGAACCATGATAAAGGTGGCAGGGGGATGCAGGCTTGAGGGGCGTGTGGAGGCGCCGCCATCCAAGAGCTACACGCATAGGGCAGCTGTCTTAGCGTCCCTCGCCGATGGGTCATCAGAAATATTGAGGCCTCTGGAAAGCAGGGACACTATGGCTACCTTCAGAGGGTGCATTGCTCTGGGTGCTAGGGCTACGAGAAGAGAGGAAAGGTGGGTTATTGAGGGCTGTGAGGCTTTGAGGACACCGGACGACGTTATAAACGTGGACAATTCGGGCACAACGATCAGGATTCTCACAGCAGTTTCGGCCCTAGCCCCCGGGTTCACTGTGCTAACTGGAGATGAATCGATAAGGAGGAGGCCTATGGGGCCACTTCTCGAAGCCCTCCATCAGCTTGGAGTAGAGTGCTGGTCAACTAAGGGTGATGGCACGCCTCCTATAATCGTTAAGGGAGGGGGAGTTCGCGGCGGCGAGGCGTTTATTAGAGGGGATATGAGCTCGCAGTTCATTTCCGCTCTCCTAGTTGTATCTCCTGCCGCTGAGAATGATACGAGCATATTTTTGACGTCGGAGCTTAAGTCTAAGCCATACGTGGACATAACCATAGAAGTAATGGAGGCATTCGGTGTTAGAGTTGAAAGAGAGGAGAGAGCCTTCCACACTAGAAGAGAGAGGTATAAGCCTACAAGGTTCCTTGTCCCCGGAGACTTTTCGTCAGCTTCGTTTATCCTAGCGGCTGCCGCCATCACAAACTCGGACGTGACAGTAACAAACTTGGATGCTGATTCACCTCAGGGTGACAAGAAGATCATAAGAGTTCTGAGAGAAATGGGATGCGATGTCGACGTGGGTGAGAAGTGGGTTAGGGTTAGAGGGGGCGGAGGGCTGACTGGGGTTAACGTAGACTGTGGGGACACACCCGACCTGTTACCTGTAGTCTCTGTTCTAGGGGCTTTTGCCGAGGGAGAAACGAGGATATTCAACGCTGAGCATGTGAGGTTCAAGGAAAGTGACAGAATATCAGTGATGACGGCTGAACTCTCAAAGATGGGAGTTGATGTCGAGGAGAGGAGAGATGGGCTCGTTATAAGGGGAGGAAAAGTCAAGGGAGGAGCTGTGGACGCGCATGGAGATCACAGAGTGTTTATGGCGCTCGTGGTTGCAGGTCTGGCGGCGGAGGGAGAGACTCTAGTATCCGGCGAGGAATCTGTGGATGTATCCTACCCCGGCTTCCTCGACGACCTAGCAAGAATCGGAGCAAGCTTCAGGAGGATTTAGGTTTGGGAGGAAACGTTCTGGGTAAGAACTTTGTGCTGGTCTCCTTTGGTGAGAGCCATGGAAAGTGCGTGGGAGCGGTCGTTGACGGGTGTCCTGCAGGGTTACCTCTCAGCGAGAAGGACATACAGGAGGACCTTGACAGGAGAAGGCCGGGTCAAAGCACCGTGACGACAAGCAGAGCTGAGGAGGACAAAGTGGAGATATTATCAGGCGTTTTCGAAGGTTACACTACGGGGGCGCCAATATGCATGGTGGTGTGGAACTTTGACGTTGACTCCAGCAAGTACTACGAGTTTAGGGATAAGCCTCGCCCAGGACACGCGGACTACACGGCGAGGGTCAGGTATGGAGGGTTCAACGACTTCCGTGGTGGGGGAAGGCTCTCTGGTAGGGTTACGGCGTCCTTTGTCATGGGAGGAGCAGTAGCGAAGAAGCTCTTGAGGGAGGTATTAGGGGTCAGGGTGGAAGCCTACACGGTGAAGATAGGAGGGGTCGAGGCGAGAGAGGTTAGTGATGCGGGAATAGAGAGAAGGTATGAGAACCCTGTGAGGTGCCCTGACTTTGAAGCTGCAACTAGGATGATAGAGGTCATAGAGGATGTGAGGAGAAGGGGGGACAGCGTTGGGGGAGTCGTGGAGTGCAGGGTGATTGGGCTTCCGCCCGGCGTCGGCAGCCCGGTCTTTGACACTCTTGAGGGAGATATTAGCAGGGCGCTGTTCGCCATACCAGCTGTTAAGGCTGTGGAGTTCGGTTCAGGCGTTAGGGCAGCTGAACTTACTGGCTCAGCGCACAACGACCCGTTCACCATAAGAAGTGGAAAAATAGTTACAGAGACCAATAACGCGGGAGGTATTCTTGGAGGCATAAGTAGTGGGATGCCCATTGTGTGTAGGGTGACATTTAAGCCGACTCCCTCCATATCTAAGCCCCAGAAAACCGTAGATCTTACCCGTGGAGAAGAAACGACCATAGAAGTCAAGGGGAGACATGACCCCTGTATTGTTCCTAGAGCTATTCCCGTGGTTGAGGCAATGGTTGCGCTTGTCCTCGCAGACCACGCTGTTACGCTTGGCTTAATCCCCCCAGTGATCGGAGGGAAGTAAAGGTGGCAGATGAAATTGAGGAGCTGAGAAGAAAAATACTGGAGGCGACAATCGACGTTTTGAAAGCCGTTAAGAGGAGGGTTGAGCTCGTCGAGGAGCTTGGAAGAGTGAAAAGGAGGAGGGGGATTCCTATTAGGAGCCCGGAGGTTGAGAGGGAGCTCATCTCAAGGATTAGAAGGGAGGGAGAGGATATGGGGCTGGACCCTGACTTTTGCGAGAGGTTGACTAGGATGCTCATAGAGTATTCGGTCAGCGTTCAGTCTAGGGGAGTGGATGGTTGAAGGTTACCATTCTTGGTGGAACGGGAAGGATGGGGGCCTGGTTTGCAAGGTATTTTAAGGAGAAGGGGTGCAGGGTCGTCATCTGGGCTCGAACCGTTGAAAGGCTTGTCAAGGTGGCTGAGGATGTAGGTGCAGAGTACAAGTTGGAGGCCGAGGAAGCTGTTAATGACGCTGATATGGTCATGGTTTCAGTTCCCATAAGCGTAGTGCCTGAAACGGTTAAGAAGGTTTCACCCTACGTAAAGAAGGGAGCGATACTTTTTGATGTGGCGTCGGTGAAGGGGGTAATACCGGAGGTGCTGAGAGTTGAGGGGGACAAAAACGGTTACAGGACTGCCAGTGTACATCCCATGTTCGGCCCGGGGGCGAGGGGAATCAAGGGCCAGAAAATTGTGGTGATACCGGTAAGGGGACATGAGGATGCCGCGAAGTGGCTGGCAGACTACTTCGCTGAGGACGGAGCGAACGTGATGTTCTCCGATGCCGAAACACACGACAGGATGGTCGCGTTAACCCTAGCGCTCCCTCACTTCGTCAACATATTCTTCGCCCTTCTCCTCTCAGAGTCAGGCGAAAAACCTGAATTTGTCAGAAAGTTCTCAGGAACAACCTTCAGCCTCCAGCTCACAATTTCTGAAAGCGTCCTGCAGGAGAGCCCTGACGTCTACGCCGAGATCCAAATGGAAAACGAAAAGTTCAAAGAAACGCTCAGAAGGGGAGAAGAGCTTTTCAAGAGGTTATCCGGAGCGGTGCTCTCCGGAGACAAAAATGAATTCGTCAAACAGTTCCTTAAGGCGCGAGAGTGGACGCTAAAAGACGAGGAATCCGGGCGTGCGTACCAAAAGATGTACAGGATGATAGAGGCCCTGACAGGCAGAAAAGAAGCGGCTGATGAAAAAGAGAAGCCGCCTGCTCAAAGCTGATGTTATATTTGAAGCATTAATTAGGCTAAAAAGTTTCTTTTGAAACGGCAACCTCAAATATACCTAAATCCTAGTGAAGGAAGCGGAGGAAGAAGAATGAATGCCAAGGCGCTTACAGTGCTGGAAATAGAACATGCAGAGCTGAAAGGTGAATACGAATGCTGCTTCTGTGGAGCGAAAACAAGCGAATTGTGCGAGGACTGCGGGCAACCAGTCTGTCACGAACACTCAACAAGTTGTGAATACTGCGGGAAAAGAATATGCCTTAACTGCGACTACTAGATAAATGGAGATTTGATTTTAAAAAAATAAGTTATAGTATCGGGAGGTACTTTTTTAATTCCCATTCTGTGACTGTCATTCTGAATTCTTCCCATTCGTTTTTCTTGGCTTCTAGGTACTTAGTGTAGGCGTGGTCTCCGAGTGCTTCTCTTAGCAGTTTGCTCTTCGAAGCGTACTCTATTGCTTCTCCCAAGGATCCTGGCAGCGTGTCTATGTAGAGCTCCTTAAGCTTTGCGTCGTCGAAATGGTATATGTCTTCTTCGACTGGTTCTGGCGGGTCTATTTTTTGTTTTATTCCTTCAAGTCCCGCTTTTAGCATTGCTGAGAAGGCTAGGTATGGGTTGCATGACGGGTCGGGGCACCTCAGCTCAGCCCTCACTGATTTTCCTCGACCTATGAAGTACTCGGGGACGCGTATTAGGGCTGACCTGTTGCGTCTAGCCCAGCTTATATAGACTGGCGCCTCATATCCTGGAACGAGCCTCTTGTACGAGTTTACGGTTGGTGCTAGTACGAGTATTATGTCCTTGATATATTTGAGTTGTCCCCCTATGAAGTGGTAGGCTACGTCTGACAGGTGGTACTTGTCGTTCGGGTTGAAGAAGGCGTTTTCCCCACCGCTCCAGAGGCTTTGGTGGACGTGCATGCCTGACCCGTTTATGCCGAAAATGGGCTTCGGCATAAATGACGCGAAAAGCCCGTGCTTCCGTGCCACGGACTTTATGACAAATTTGTATATTATAACGGCGTCCGCTATGTTTAGGGCGTCCCCATACCTGAAGTCTATTTCGTGCTGCCCCGGGGATACTTCGTGGTGGCCCATTTCTACCTCTATACCCATCTCCTGTAAAGCCTGCATTGCCTCGGCTCTGACGTTAAAAGCTTGGTCTAGTGGAGCCAGGTCGAAGTATCCTCCTCGATCCTGCGGCTCGGGAACCACACCATTTTCAGCCTTGAATAGGAAGAACTCTAGTTCTGGTCCAACGTAGTAGGAGAAGCCCATCTTACCCGCTTCTTCTAAGTTTCTCTTGAGAATGTATCTGGGGTCTCCCTCGAAGGGTTTTCCTTCAGGCATGTAAACGTTACAGAAAACCATTGCCACTTTCTTGTCCATGGTTACTCTTGAGAGGATGCGGAACGATGTTGGGTCTGGTATGAGACGCATGTCGCTCTCATATATTCTGACGAATCCTTCTATAGAGGAGCCGTCGAAGCCAACTCCTTCGTTAAGGGCGTCCTCGAACTTTCTAGCTGGCACCGTGCAGGTCTTAGGCGTTCCCAGAATGTCAACGAATCCGAGAAGAACTAGGTCAACATCATTCTTCCTTGCAGCCTTTAGGGCGTTTTCCTTAGCTTCCTCTAAAACGCTCTTACTCAAATGATCACCTATTCCCAGATTCCTAATTTTTACAAGTCCTCTTCTATTCAGACATATATATGCTTTTTTGGATTTTTTCGATTCAATTGTATTTTTTTGCGACATTAGATTAGACATTTGTTTTTTAATTTTTAAAAATAATAACCGTTCAGTTTGACATATGTTTAATGTATATTTGATCGATGATTTCCACGCAGTTTTGACAGGTACATGTTTACTGCAAAGCGTCACATTACAATACGATTGGTGATCTTTAAGTGCGCTGTTAAATGAACAATTGTATTACATATGTCTAGTTTAAGAAACATTTATTTTGTTAGAGGAGACTTCAACGTGATGGTGGTCAGGTTTATGAGCCTAGACGAGATTGACCGTCGAATTCTCTCGGAGTACTTGAAAGATGCTAGGCGCTCTTCACGCGAGATCGCTAAGTTGATCGGTGTCTCCACAACCACCGTTATAGCTAGGACGAAAAGGATGGAGAAAGATGGGATAATAAAGGGCTATACAGTGATACTAGACCACGAAAAGCTTGGCTACGATATAACTGCCATAACAGAGATCACTGTTTCAAAGGGAAAGCTACTGGACGTCGAGAAAGAAGTGGCGAAGATACCGTCGACATGCGCAGTCTACGACGTCACAGGAGAAGTTGACTGTATCGCCATAGCCAAGTTTAGAAGCAGGAAGGAGCTGAGCGAATACACGAAGCAACTTCTCTCTATACCATATGTTGAAAGGACCAATACCCATGTAGTACTGACCGTAGTTAAAGAAGACTTCAGAATAATATAGCTGAAACAATGATACTCGAGAGAACAAAAAGTATAGTTTATTATGAGGAGACGGAAAAAACATTCCGCGAGGTTTAGTGTCACCTGTTCAAGATTATTGTTTCCCCATCTATTTTAATCATGCCGGCGCGTTCAAGCCAAGCGATTGTTGCTTTAAGCTCTGCCGGCATTATTCCTGTGGCTTTTTGGAGGTTCGGGAATGAGATCTTCTTTATGGATTCTATTATGAAGTAGACTTTGAATCTTGGGTCGAGCATCATTGCTCCCTTATAGCGTTCCAGCTGCTCTTCCCTCTTTTTCTTCTCTCTTTCGAGCTCTTCTTTTATTTTCTCAAGCTCCTTGTTTCTGGTTTCAAGATCCTTAACCCTAGCGTCTATTTCCTCTTCAACCTCAACTATCCTCTTCTCCAGTAACTCAATATTTCTTCGCACTCCTTGGAGCTCCTCTTCCTTGAGTTTTAGCATTCTCTCCTTCTCAGCTATAACCGCTGGGTCAACGTTGGGGCGCCTCCTAAGCTCATCAACTTCTTTGCGGAGAGATTCAACTTCGCCTTCAAGCTCAGCCGCCAGACTCTTGTGGAACTCCAGCTCTTCCTTCTTAACCTCCAAATCCCTTGTTTTTTCATCTATTATTGAGCGAAGGCGTTCTATCTCTTTCTCCTTGAGCTTGAGCCTGCTCTCCCCAGCAGCTATCAGACTGTCCCTCTCCCTAAGCATGTCCTCAAGTGTTCTTATTTGCTCGTTGAAAACACTTATTTCTCTCTGAGCACCTTCAAGCTGGCCCTCGAGCTCGGCCACACGCATGCGCTCTCTTTCAAGGCGCTCACGCAGAGCGACAAACTCCTCGCGTGCTAGGTCAAGCTCCTTTCTGACTTGCTCCAGCTCAGCCTTCCTGAGATCCAGCTCCTGTTCCCTCTCGCTAAGCTCTCTCTTCTTCTCCTCAAGCTGCCGGGTGGCCTCCTGCAAGGCACGCTCACGCTCAGCAAGCTGCCGGGTGGCCTCCTGCAAGGCACGCTCACGCTCAGCAAGCTGCCGGGTGGCCTCCTGCAAGGCA
>JAHLWW010000043.1 GCA_019057715.1 Candidatus Jordarchaeum sp. JNZ_1113 | reverse complement strand
GTAGAACCCCATCCTTCCACCCCCAGCATCTAGCGCTCCATTCATAGCATCCGAGAGAAAACTTCCCGGGATTTGTCGCCAGTTCCCTCCAGGAGGCACGTAAGTTATGTATTTTTTGTACTTGGGGGGGAGGTCTACAAACAATCCTTTTTCGATACCAACCAGTGCGTCTAGTAGACACTTCCAAGGTTTTGCTCCGAAGAGCGTCTTTATGCTTGGCTTTGTATGGGAAGGCGACGGGAGCCGTGGAATAGTGTTTACATCGGGCCTTAGGCCTATGACAATAACCCTTTGTCTGATCTGGGGGGTTCCGAAATCAGCGGCATTCAGTACTCTCCACATAATTCTGTAGCCGGTCTTGCTCAACTCTTCCAAGACAACACGCCAGACGCTTCCTGGGCGCTCTTCCGGTTTAAGCTCACGGGATCTTTCTTTGATGGGCACATGTACCAACCTTGCATTAAGTAACCCTGTGACCTCCTCCATGACAAAAGCCTTCGGTTTGGCCTCATTAACAACTCTGATAAACTCCTTAAGAGGGCTGGCTCGCGGATCCCTTAATCCTTTGCGTCTACCCGCAGTCGAGAACGGCTGACAAGGCGGCCCTCCTATCACCACATCCGCTTCTCCCACAGATAGGCCTGCGCGTCGGAGAATTTCTCGTGTCGGTACGTTAGCTATATCCTCTAATATAAACGGTATCCACGGTCTGTTCACACGGAGGATCTCCATGGACGCTGGGTCGATGTCTAGTGCGACAACAACCTTAAAACCAGCATACTCAAATCCCATATCTAAACCATAACTTCCAGTGAAGAGCGAAATGACGGTTAGGTCATCAGCCTTGTGCCGAACCGGATAATCGAGCTTACTAGAGGACGACTCAGCTAAGGCTTGTAGGGGTTTTCTGTCTATAGATCTCCATTTTTGAATTGTGCGAAAATAGTCGGCTTTGGTGAGCTTTTTCCCTTCCGCCTCTCTGAGCGCCTCTCCGAAGGCCCACTTAAATCCATCAACATCCTTAACGCCTGCCTCTACAGCTACGATGTCAGTCAATGCAGATATGAAGGCTCTTGCATCGCCTCTGCTTATTGAGGGAGACCCCTTAAACTTCTCAACGAAGACCCAATAACGTGAGAGGTTTATCTCCCATGTTTGTTCAACTTCTTCTGGCGAAGGGCACACCTTAGTCATATCAAAATCCCGATAGCACGGTTTTAATGTGCAACAGTGGTGTTAACACAACTCAAACACCCTACTATATCCGAGCGGCTTGCCTTACTTCTAAGTCTTATTTTAGGTGAGTAGGGATATAAGTCTAACCGATGTGTATAGGCATCCTTTGATAGTCAGCTTAGCTAGACTTCTTTCAGCTGAGATACTCCGTCCTTCTTTTCGACCTTAAAGATTTGATCCGCAAAACTCTCCAGTTCCTTTTCATGGGAGACCATGATTACTTGTGGACATTTTATCTCGTTCAGTATTTCCCTTACTTTGAACAGCTGTTCTTTACTGAACCCGTCAGTAGGTTCGTCCAGGATAAGTAGGTTTGACTTCATACCTATTGAGACTTTTTGTACTATGCTGTTGAGTGCTAGCCTGTAAGCAAGCGCTAGACTTGTTTTCTCACCGCCGCTTAAGTAGTTGATGTCAAGTTCATATCCGTCCTGCTCCACGATAGGCGTAAAGTCTTCATCAACTCTTAACTCTTTACTTGCGTCATCTATCAACATGCTCCACCATTTCTGGAGGTGCTGGTTAAATTCCTGGTTGATGCTCAGCATCACGTGCTTTTCTATCGTGTCTAGTGTTGGTGCAAAGAATTCTTCCAGCCAAATCTGGTACTCTTTTAGTTTTTCGGCCATCCTCCTTTCTTTTTCCTTTAATTCTATCTCTGCTTCTATTTCAGACACTTCCTCCTCTAGTATCTTTAACGTTGCTTGCCTAGACATTACTTCCTTCCCTATCTTTGAGTAATCATTTTGTGCCCTATCTAGCTCTTTTTTGATTGCGTCTAGGTGAACAGAGAGCTTAGAGAGCTCTTCAAGCTCTTTCTTGGCCTTCTCAAGTCTTTTATTCGCCTCTTCAACCTGCGCTCTCAATGTCTCTATTCTAGTCCTAATTTTATCAATCTGTTCTGTGGTTTTTATTAGCTGCTTATTCAAGCTTTCTAAGTGCACTTGTGCCTGGTTGTATTCTCTCAGTAATTTTTGTATTTTCTCAACTCCTGAAATCTTTCCTTCACAGTCTCTAATTGCACTGACCAACTTTTCCCTTTCGTTCTTCTTTCGTTCGATTTTTTCTCTAAACTCATTCGGGTCTGCCGTCCTGTCGCATGTCGGGCAGATTCCTTTTTTCTCGATTGATTCATAGTCGCTGATTTTGGATCTAACACTTGCTTCTTCTTTTATCAGTTCCTCTCTTCTCTTTCTCAGTTCGTCTAGCTCTTTATCGAGCTCATCCTCAGACTTCGGCGTAGGTCTTTTTATTTTAGATAGTTCGTCTATAGCTGGCTGGATCTTTTCTTTAAGCTCTTTTGTTAGGCTTTCTTCTTCACTTTTCAGACTTGATATTTCTCTGTTTTTCTCATCGATCTGGCTTGTTAGGAGCGGGATTTCCCCTATCGCCCTTCCAAGCTCATCTCTTTGTTTCTGCAGTTTTTCGAGTTCCGTTTTGAGCCTATCTATTTTTTCTTTTAATTCCCTTTCGCTCTTTTGCAGTTTGTCCAGCTCTTCGCAAAGCTTCGATATCTCGGCCTTCTTTTTAGCGCATGCTTCTTTTTTCTTTTCGAGGTCAGAAGCATGGGAGGCTAACTCGACAGCTTTCTCCCTCACAGATTTTGCAACTGTAAGAGCATTTTCGATTGCTATTCTGTAGTCCTCGATCCTGAAGGCCTTTCTAAGCGTTTGGAGCCGTAAGTCTGGCTTCATCCACAGTATTGCTTTCATTTCTTCTTGCGGCGTAAAAACTGCATACCGATATATGACACTCTGAGCCTTGGGGTCAGGTGGTTCGTTAAACCCAAGTATTTCTAGTATTTTATCTTTCATTTCTGAGGCTGAGAGGTAGATTATGCCTTTCTTTGTCTTTATGTAACCCTCTGACTGCTGAACGGCCTTGCCTCTTCTCTCAAGACAGCGGTAAACTTCGTATTCTTCTCCTTCGACTTCGAACTTCAGGGTTACACAGCCCTTCTTTTCTCCAATCCTTAATAGACCTGCTCCCTTCTCTGAGCCGAGACCGAAGAGGGCGAATTCTATAGCTAATAGGATCGTGGATTTTCCTGATGCAATGTCGCCTTCGAGCAATATCGTGCCAAGGGGGAACTCTATAGTCTGGTCAACGTAACTTCTTATGTTCTGTAGTCGAAGTGACTTTAAGATCATCTAAACACCTCCCCCAACCCTAAGACTTCGATAGCTGCTTTTTGGATGCGTTCCATGTAATCCTTCTTGGACTCGTTGAGCTTTTGTCCCTGCCTAAGGACTTTCAAGATCTCGAGAGCGAGCTTTACGCCCTTCTCACCTTTCAGCTCTTCGTTTGTAACGTGAACAGCCCCGATGTTTTCCTTGATTAGCCTGCTTTCAATCGTGGCTACGTCATCACCCATTACCTTGAGTGCAGTATATTCCTTTGATGTAAGCCCATAACGGTTCACAATAACATGGATGGCTCCGTTTTCTGTCAAGATGTTTCTGATTTCGTGTGCACTTATGTCAGAAGCCCTTCCGCCGGAAAGCTCACCTTTAACTTTGACTACTACCACTTTGCCTTGAGCGTCGATTTGGCTTAGCTCTTCTAAGAGTTCTTTCCTGGCTTGAACAGAATTCTTGTTGGATGCATCGTATTCATAGTATAAATAATCGCATACGTGGACTTCATGGAGGTTGACAGCCTTGACTTTATCGTCAAAGTGGATTATTAAGAAGCCTCTGCTTACACCGTTTGCGCTTTGTTCAAAGTCCCTAGGGTATCCTGCAAATAAGGCACCTGGATACACTATTCTTGGATAGTTAGGCAGACTCGTTTCACAGTGCTGATGGATGTGGCCACCGGCGTAATAGTCGAACCCTCTTGGTAGGAGGGATACGGGTACTGCTTCCATCTCGGCAAGGAACTCGGGCTTGAGTTCCAAAATCGCACTATGAAAGGCGAATATCTTAAACCCTTGCTCTTTTTCCAGGGACTCACGGTCGAGTATTTCAAAGTAATTTTTCTCTAGGCCAGCTTTTCTAGCAGAGATTCCCACGAGTTTAGCCCCTGTCTTCGGATCGACCGTGAATTCCAGCTTTAGCTTACCATCTACTATCTTGCCTTTAACAATTTTTTTGATGAGGCCTGCGCTGTCCAGGATGTCAACCATTGAGGTCTGGTTAGGGCTGTAGTCGTGGCTTCCGTAAATGACGTAAATGGGTATCCCTTTATCTGTCACTTCTTTCATCTTTTTTACAGCCTCGTTTGCCATTTCCATATCAGGGATGTTTGCATGGAAAAGGTCGCCAGTTATCAAGATGAAGTCGACTTTCTCTCGGACACACACGTCTAATGCCTTACTGAATGCTGTAAATTCTAGATTTTTTAAGACCGGATCACGGTTGGCGCCTATGTGGCAGTCTGAAATATGGGCGAATTTATACATAGTTTCACCCCACAAAAACAATTTCTTCTCTGTCCTTTTTCTCTGAACCTTCGATGTAGCTTTCGAATAGGGGAACCTGTACAGGGACAGCAAATTTCGTAAAGCTACTACTTATTATTGCCTCGCCTTTATCTAGACTTGCAATCGTTCTATCATCTTCCGAAAGGTCTTGTGCTGCGCTATCTATGATAGCTCGCCTTTCAACGGCTATCTCGTTTCCTAGTATGATTTTTGTATTCATATTCGCGAGTATGGTCTTTGGTATAAGACTAATGAGCTGTGTAATGGCAATGAGCCCTATTCTGAACTTTCGTCCCTCCCTAGCAATTATACTATAAATGTTTTCACCTAGGCTCTCCAGCACGTCGCTTCCCAAAACCCTTGGAGCCTCCTCTATAACTATGCTGACAACCGGCTTATCGTCAAGCTTACCTTCTGATTTATAAGACTGATACCTGTAGAAAATTTCACTCGCCACTATGCTCCCAATCAGGAGTTCGGCCTCGTCGGACAGCTTAGAAGTGTCAACTATTACTTTCTTTCCTCTTTCTAAGGCGTTGGCAATGTCTCTAGTCGTTGTTATGCCTGCTGTTTCGCTAAAGACTCTGTTTCTGCACTGTATGTTGCCTGCATCGTCGAGATAAACCCCAAGTACATTATCCAGTTTCCTTTGTAACACTTCAAGGGTTCTTGGTGCAACTCCTTCTATCTCAGTCCCTCTGACTATGTTTTCAATCCATTGCTCATGGAATTCGTTATAATACCTTCTGATAGCGTCCCATTGCGCATCAGTAAATGAGACTATACCCTGGAAATGCCATGGCATTATAGATCTTAAATTAACGATGAGTGTGTTTGTCCCTGCGATGGGAGTGGAAGAGTAGTATAGCAGGTTCTCCTTTGCTTTTGGATGCTCCTTTAATCCCTTGCCATGTCTCCCATAGTATTCATCGTGAGGGTCAAGCACGAGTACGCCAAAGTTCGGCTGGTCGAGTATGCTCCACAGCATCACCTTAACAAGGTTGCTTTTCCCCCTACCGGTAGTGGCCGGAATCACTATGTGATGTGTAAAAACATCTACACCGTCCAGAAAAACATCTACATCTAACACTTTTGATCCGCTCCTTACTTTTCCAACATAGACTGGGTTTGGGGGTTTAGTGAGGAAAGATAGATCTTTCTCAGTTACGCGTCTTAACGTAGAAAAGAAGGATGGCAGGCTTTTCGGTATTCTTACATCTTTCCCTTCAACTCTAGCGATGGCCTTAGCCTCAGCTATAACGTAGTTTCTTAATTGAGGTTCAAGGAAAGAGAGCTCCGTTCCGTAACCCTCGAGCTTCAGGCCTGCAATAAGTTCACGTATTGATTGAGGAACTTGGCTGCCGTAGGAAAGGTCACAGACCTGCAGGATAACCAGCGCATCATCTTCCTCGACGACTAACAAGTCGCCAAGCTCAATCTTTTCTCCACTTTTTTCTCTAATCAGAATTTTTGCAGTCTTACCCCCAACTATCTGCCCAACGATATCTAATTCTTCCATCTTTATCCCCCCAAAAAATTTAATAGCGTGTGCGCATCAGACGCGCGAATATGCGGGGCAAACTTCTTCCATTTTCCCCTTTTTGAAATTTCTGATAGGAGTAAAACCTGGAAATTTGCGACTTCACTTTCACGAACTCTAGCGAACCGGTCAGCGTCAATAAGACCGTAAGGGTAGCCCGGAAAACACATGTCTTGCGAGTTCTCTGCCAGCTGGGCAAATATTTCATCAACTTCCTCTTTACTCATCTCCAAGAGCTGTTTTCGGTAGACTTCATACCTGAACACATATTCAGCTCTCTGGTTCAGTTTTGTTACGAATATGACCGCGTTATGGTCTGAGCTGGTTCCTTCCGCGACCTTATAGTACCATTTCCCCTGAACATTATAGGCGTCGGCGAGCTTTCTTACTGCACCTAAGAGCGGAAGGCCTGTTGTAGTAAAAAGATGGCTGGTCTTCGAGAGGCCTGTAATTATAACTCCTTTCTGGTTTGCTGCTTCGTAAAGTTTGCTTGAGTAGTTAGATTCGTTTTTGAACGCCGTTTGTAGGGAGCCGTCGAGGACTATAACGTCTCCTCTGCTTAATTCATTTTCAACTACATAGTAAGCGTAAGCCCATTCTGCAAATCTTCTTGCAATAGATGCTACTCTCGATATGTCTGCTCGCATTGTACCAACAGTAACTGTCCTGTCCGCTGAGGAGAAAGAGAGGTCTCGTTCATCTGGGAGTATTTTGCCAAATTCCTCTTTTACGGGGAATAGAAGGGTGTCGTAAAATATGTCGTTGTTTCGGAAGCTGGAGTGTGTGACGGAGAAAAATTCTATCTTATTCGGTAAAGAGCATTCTAAAATCCTTTTCCTACCTTTAAAGACATTATAGTATACGCGATTTAGCTGAATTGAGAAGTTAGGTGCGCCTAGTATTTCTTGATTTCCTCCGTCGACAAATGCTATCTTTCTATTATTTTCCCTCTCTGGTATGGGCACGAAGCCGTCTCTAGTGAGAGGATATACTATGTACCTAGGATCGCCGAAAAATGGAACACCCAAGTTTTCCTCTTCGATTTTCTCATCCAAGTTTTCTATAACCTTTTTCGCAACTTCGACGCTCATTTTTCATCACCACATTATCATGTTTGGAGGGATCCTTACTTGTGCTGAGATGTATTCGCCTGTCTTCTGCGTAATCTTCTGCGGCAGAGCGTACTTCGACCTCTGACTAAAAGACAGCCAGTTAAGATAAGAAAGATGGAAGTATTCTCTTGCTAGGGCTTCTACCGGTGGTTCTTCAAGCTGCGAGTTGATCTTAAAATGATGCACTTTCTCTATTTCAAGAGGTTGAACGGTCGTGGTTTCTGCTCCTGTGGCATCCTTATGTGGGGAAGAGCCCACCAGAAGACACTTGTCGCTACCTTCAACAATGCAAACTCCACGCTTAGCGTTGCGCCACTCGTCTTTATCTTTAGCGAAAACTCTCCTGTTTGGGCTCTTGTTTACACCAACTATATCGATTGCTATGTTACTGGGCAGGTCTCGTCTCCCTTCGAAAAATGTGGGGATTGGTTCCAGTCCTTCTTCAGGTACACCGTTCTCAAACACGTCTGCCATAAGTTTCTTCAGGGCACGACTAATATGGCCGTCGCGATAAAGCACAATACGCTTCAGATTAAACTTTAGAGAAGGTTCAATCCTTGGGAATTCACTTGAGTATGCCTTACAAACCTGAGCTATCCTTTCAATGAGTTTATGAAATGATGCTTTTGTTAACCCTTCTCCTCCAGATTGTATTACATCAAATGAAATAAACCTTCCATAAGGATCTATTACTGCTGTAAAAACGCTAACTTGTGATTTGTACTTCTTGCGCCTCGAAACATCAAAGCAGGCGTACGCAGTAATCCCAGAGTCGCCACCGTAAACATGAGAGTCTGCCGGCTTTGTACAGAGCCAAACTGCAGCATGCCTTCCGTAGAGCTTTAGATACACTTGAGGTACTAGGGTTTCACAGATGTTTAGCTTACCACTCACAATAGCCCTTATTGTCCCGGCGTCTATGCACTGCGTTTGAATTGGCTTAACCTTATCAAAAAATGATGGTGGATTAAAGAAAGTGTCCTTAGCCTCATAGTATATAGTTCCAGCGTATTGTACGTCGGGGAGAATTACAAACACTATGATGTTTTCCTTTTCGACCTGAACTTTATCTTTTATTTCCGAGATCGTTAAGTTGAAAGCTTCTTTATAGTCAGATGTTTTATCGCTTTTGACATACCTTATGGGTAATGTTTGTTCCAGTTTGCCAAAGTTAAGCCTCGAGTAAGTTTTTTCTATGACTTCAAGTGCCCTTTCTACCATACCCTTGAGACTTGACGGAGCGATCACAGCATATTTTCCTGCGATTTTACCAGTGTATGGCTCTGCACCACCTTCTAGCTCTTCTTTTACTTTTAACAGGTTTGTTGAATAGGCTCTACCGTTTTTCTTTAATGTTACAACAAAATCTTTTGGTGAAGGATACCTCTCTTTTCTGAAGAGGAGAAAGCTTAACGGTATTGGCATTGAGTTAAAAGAAATACTTTTGCCGAGAAATCTCACCTTATTATTAATCCTTTTTTCTAACAACTCCTTGACGAGCTGGATCCTCTCTCCCGGCTTATATTTCCTACCCGAGTACTCTTTGCGACCTTTCTCGTACTCTTTGTATACACAGATTTCGGGGTAGGGGTAGGCCTTGGCATCTCCACCAAACTTTACTTTAAATATTCTGTGCTGGCCTTCGACTGGTACGCCCCTATCTACCCAGTGCTCAATTAGTTGGTAGTTTGTATACTCACTCACAGTCTCTTCGTAAACTCCAACAACAAATGCCTTCTTCCAGTCCATAAGCACTCTCACGGGGATTGAGTCATCCTCTGTAGCTGCCTTGCCTTCCTCAAAAGCGAGCGGTATCATGATCCTCTGCCCAGGATCTATCCACAGGGACGGCTTTCCGTGTATAATTGAGGCAGATATGCGGAAAGAAGGCTTGTTCGCATTTTTTGACAAAAACTCACTCATAGGAACGTACGTACTTGCTGTGCAGAGAAAGCCGTTCTTTTTCATGCACTCCCTGAAAGTATTTTGCCACGCATCTTCAAATACTCCAGGGTAGTCGGTATATGTAATATCAACTTCCTTGCAGAACAAAGCCTTAGATAACTTATCAACGGTCGATATCACGTCTCTTATGTTTATCGAATCAGTTGAAAGAATAACTATGTCGCCACTAAATTTTTTCCTGAATTCTAGTGGTGCGACAGCTGCATCAAACCCTTTGGCTGCGAGGCGTCCTAGAACTTTATTAATCAGTTTCCACCTTTCGGCTTCGGTCTGCGGCATGCCTTGAAGGGAAAACACAAAGCCCCTTACTCTTTCAGGAACTTTTACGTCGGCAGACCATAGGTTCAAGTAGAATTCTTCATGACAGGAGCGTGACAGGCTTCCTGTCCCAGGATTGGGTTGCATGCTCATATTATCACCCCAACCTAGTCTGGAATGTCGCCCTCATATGTGGCAAAATTATACGAACGACCTCCTTGAGCACCCTAATTTGTTGCTGAATTGAAAAGTTCCGGTTGTAAATTGTGATAATTCCCTTCTTGCGAAAGCCTACGTTTGCCTCTTCCGGCAGGTCGGATAACCTAACTTTGACGTGAACTAAAGGCTGGTCGCCATAGTCTCTCCAAAAGTCAGATTCGGTTAAACCCCTTCCAATACATGATAACTTGTCTATCCTCCTGTCCATCGGTGTCAAGTCAAGTTGTAAAACGTCTGGATATTTCTCCACAACTGCCCTGAGGACTTCCTCTTCAAACTCAACGTTTCGAAGTACATAACCAGGAGTGACATGTTCTGAGATAAAACTCAGAACCATGTCCTCATGCTCCTTTTTTGAGTGCCCTATGACCAGGACGTTATCCAAAAAGGCCACAAGTATTTTCTCAACAGGTGGCGGCTCCACCTTCTTTACGCCTTCTATTGTTTCGTACTCAGCCTCGTACTCTATTACGTAACAAAAGATCAGAGCACCTTCGGTTTCCATAAAGCTTTCCGGTATCGTCCCATACTTCAATTGTGCTTGACAATCTCTCGCAGGGTATTTATCCACAGCTTCTTTTACTCGTTCTTTATCTATTGCTGATTTGGGTAAGGGGACTAACACGTAACTAGGCAAGGAAATCACCTTCTTGTACGATTTTCAGCTGAACGAAAGGTCTCAGCTCTTCTTTGACTTGGTAGAATGCGTACCGTCCAAGCCTTCTGACGCTAAGAAGGCCCTCCGAGAGCAAGTAGTTAAGGTGATAAGACACGGTGGCCTTATCTTTACCCAATTTCTCCACTAGCTCTGTCGGTCTAATCCCCCTAGGATCTATACTCTGCAGGATTAATCGCAGTATTATCTCGTGTATTTCAGTTAGTTTTCCCAGCTTTTCGTTCAGACCAAGGATCCCTAAAGAACTAGCAGCTTTCAGTACACTCTCTGCGTCAACACTACTTTTTTCGGAAATAAATGCCTCGTAGAAAGACTTTAATAGCAAACGTATGGCAACCCCCGGTATACCCTCGCTGATTTCAGAAATTTTTGTGATAACCTCCCTAGGCAGCTCTGTCTTGCCGTCACTCAAAACCAAAAGAACCTTTTCAAGGAGTTGTTTGGTACTTTCCCCGCTGAATGGTTTAAGGAATAGCTGGTTTGCTGTCGGAATGGCTTCCTCTATCGTGTCCTTTAAGATATGCCAGAACTGTGGTTCCCAGGATGTAATCAATACAAATCGCTTGAGGGCCCTTAAAAATTCCCTCAGCGAATAGTCTATATTCCTATCCTTCTCGCAAGCGTCTATTAGCAATACATCGCAACTCTCAGACTTGACCTCATCAAGGTACCTGAAGAAAACCTGAGGTTCCTCTTCTTCGTCTAGTTCGCCAAAGGTCAGGGCGTCATAGTACTTGAACTTTAGAGGTGTGTCAAGCTTTGAGAGTGCAAACTCGATTGCGTGAAGGAGCGCGGTCTTCCCTATTCCCGAAGGGCCTATAACAGGAATATGGAAAACTTCTTTCCTCTCTCTGACGTAAAACCCCAAGAACTCAGCGATAGTTTCTAACTCTTCCACCCTGTTTATGAACAAGTGCCTAGCAATTAGCTCCTCAGTTATTGTATCATACCTAAATTTTTGTGGAGCCACTCCTTGTTTTTCGAGCCATACCTTGAAGCTCTCGACTTCTCCCTTAAACCCTTTTTCGAAGGCCTTCTCAAACCTTGTGAGGATCTCTGCCATAATATTCAAACCTTTCCAACTTTTCAAACTATTCAAACAAAAATTGTTTGATTAAATATTTAAAGCTTTCGCAATGTTGGCAGAAGCGGCACTTTCCACATCGGTCAGTTATAAGCTGTCTCTTTAACCAATTCTGTTCATGAAACTCATGACAAAAGAACTAAGAAAGAAAATTCCTCCCCTGTATTCTCAAGAGGGCGTGAAGGATCCGATAGTCTATGCGAAGTACTTCACTCCAGACTCTCATTGGACTTGGTATGTTTTGGAGTTTGACGGGAAAGACACATTCTTCGGGTATGTAGAGGGCGACTACTCAGAGTTTGGCTATTTCAGCTTGTCGGAGCTAGAGAAGATTAGAGGCCCTCTAGGTCTTAAGGTTGAGAGGGACTTGTACTGGGAGCCTAAGCC
>JAHLWW010000042.1 GCA_019057715.1 Candidatus Jordarchaeum sp. JNZ_1113 | reverse complement strand
GGGTTATACCATCCAAACCACGCGGAGTAACCGTAAATACTTATGAAGGCGGCGTTATAGTACTGTATCGTTGAGTCATAATCCGATATATATGGAGGATACATGAAAAAGGGGTAAAGCCTTAACAAAAAGGCTAGCAGAGTGATTAGTGATACGCTCAGAACGAGAAGGAGGTTCCGCCTGTCCACTCTAACTTTAGCAGCGTAGAAAAGCTCGCTTATAAAGGATGATAATCTTTTTCTCGCCAGTTGCGCCGCCTCCCCTATATGTCCCTTTACAACCTCCTTTATCTCACACTGCTCTTTTAAAAATTATCTCTCTTTCTATTAGACGAAAGACTATGTAGCCTGAAATCTAAGGCATGCAATACTAAATAGATGATAAGGTTTATAAAAGGATGGGGTGTAGTCCCCTTATCGTGACTCACACCAAGAACCTGAAGGGGATTGGATGAGTAGAGAGCGCGTGAAGGATTCTTGGAGCGCGAAAAAGTGGTTTACGGTTCTCGCACCGACATACTTTGGAAATGTCGAGATAGGTTTAACGCCTGCTGACAGCCCGGAGAAGGTGATAGGCAGGGTAATGGAGGCCACTCTTTATGACATTACTGGCGACTTCTCTCTGATCCACGTTAAGCTCTACTTTAGGATAATAGACGTTTCAGGAGAAGTGGCTCAGACGGAGTTCTATGGCCACGAGTTCACTAGGGACTACTTGAAGAGCCTTGTGAGGAGAGGCACTAGTAAGGTTGACGGAATATTTGACGTTGTAACTAAGGACGGGCGAGCTTTACGCGTGTACCCTGTAGCTTTCACGATTAACAGGATTAAAACCAGTCAGGAAAAGATTATCAGAAACGTGATGGGAGAGGTTGTGGAGAAAAAAGCGGAACAGTTAAACTACGGCGAATATGCTCAGGAAGTTGTGCTTGGAAAAATTGCTTCCGAGATATACAACTTAGCTAGGAAAATAGTTCCTTTAAGGAAGTGCGAGGTTTGGAAGACGAAGCCCATTAAAGTACGGGCAAAAACGGTGGAGACGCTTAGAGCGGAGACACAAGCTACTGCTTGAACATTTATTTTTGATGCTTATAGTGGAGGGGACCTATGTGAGCACGGGAAAAAAATGTGTTAAATGTGGTGCTGCTCAAGTTGAAGTTTTGGTTAAACAGCCTATGTCTTCAGGTGTTGAATACACGTACAAGTGCTTGGTCTGCCATCATACGTGGAAGGAAAAGAAGCGCTTTTAGGTTTTTCCGGATAGCGTTACGACGTCCCCTACAATCTTCATACTTGCAAGTATATCATCCAGCGTCGACAGTAAAGTGCTGATCTTGCCGTTGTACTCGAGAAGCATGATTAACCTATTTTCGTCTGATTTCATTTCAAACTTCATGTTTTTAGGCAGAGGCGTGTTATCGGGCGACAACGCTCTCAATGTTATGGCGGCCTCGGAGGGGGAGGAAAATTCCACTTCAATAATTATTTTAGCCATCATTCGCCCACTTCTCCATCACTACTTACTGCTAAGTTCCGCGTTTAGGTGCTCAATGAACTCTTCCTCCCTACCAGCGGGAATGTATGCTCCAGCAGCCAAGTCATGCCCACCAGCGACGAAGTTTAACCCCATTTCATTTATGACGTACCTCATTAGTTCACCCAAGTTTACCTCTTTCTTAACTTCTGATCCTAAGCGAGCAGAGACTTTAACTGCTGCTTCTTCTTCCGAGTATGCGAACCCGACAATCACTTTGTCTCGATACGATTTTGATGAAGAAAGAATTGAAGTTACAGTTCCAATCATCTTGTCGTCAATATAGCGTTCTCCGTTGAACCAGCAGATGTCGCCTTTAACGTTCACCTTGCCTTTCCCAAGCCATTCCATGTAATCTGCTAGCTTCGCTCGATACTCACTAGCAACTTTTGCAACTTCTCCATAGACATTTCGGTCCCCCATGCAGATAGCTAACCCCAAGCTTGTTTTCCCTGTTCGCCCGCAAGCATTAAGGAGGAAGGCGAACTCCCTAGCGTCCCTTGTTGGTGTTCCAAGTGGCTCCCTAGTTAGAACGTAAACTGTCCCAATAATGCTCTGCGCCTCATCAGCGCTCATTCCACCTGGCCCAAGCATGTACTTGACAAGCTCCGATACGAGCTTCGACTTTTCCTGTTGTGAAAGTTCAGACAGAGTTCTCCACCGGTCACCAGACTTCAACGGAATCTTAACTCTCTCTACAAGGAACTTCACACAGGCAGCATGATTACCGGACAGCCCGGGTATGAAGGGCTCCATAGTGTACTCGAGAGCGACAGGTATGGGTCTCGTCTCCCGCCCGAAGAACATTAGGTCCTTAACTTCTTCTAGAACACCCAACTCTATTGCTTCTCTAACTATCTCAGCGTTTAAGCCTGTCAGGCTTCGCCCTTCACCTTTATCCTGGCGGTCACCAAGCGCACCGATAACGGCGAGGGTAGATAGGTCCCGATTCGCGTCATTGACCTCCTTGGATACCAAGTAAGCCATTCCAGCACCACTAATTTCGGCTCCCCCGTCTAAGCCGAAGAGGTGAGGATTAATTTGCATGAAGCTTTCTTTATCATTCTCTGGGGGATGATGATCTATGATCACCACGTTCTCCCTTAATACCTCGTTTATGAGGCTCAACTGGCCGCTACCTAGATCTGTGAACACGAATACTCTCTGAGTTTTTGGAAGAGATTTTAAGACGCGCTCGCTAAGCTGGTGAACTATTCTAGCGTGAAACTTGGCGTCAATCCTTCTAAGCGTCTTTAACATTATGCTGGCCGCCGCTAATCCGTCGGCATCTAGATGGGAAACCACCTGGAAAACGTGTGAACGTGCTCTTTCGAGTATGAATTCGGCAATGCTTCGAGCATGACTAATAAGTTGAGAGGAAGGCAACGCTTCGAGGTCACCTTTTCTCATTGCCTTACGAGTAAAGCTACCTTTTCGGGGTCATACTTCCAGTCTGGCGGCAGAACATGGCATTTCTTATAGTACTTCACCAACCTATGAATTTTTGACTCTGTGAGCTGGAGTCCTCTTCTCGAGTGAAGGTCTTTCCTGTGCTCTTCGAGATGTCTCCTGATTCTTAAAGCTCGCCGAATTAAGTTTGTGAGGTCCTCCGGGAGGGGGGACGTTAATCCATGCTCTTTCATGATCTGCGTAATCTTTTTACCCACTATTGGCTTAACAAGCGGGACGCCATGTTGGTCTCTTAGTATTATTCCGATCATTGATGGAGGGTAGCCGCTCCTAGCTAGCTCAACCACTTTATCGACTACCCATTCTGGGGTTTTGTCGAACCATTCTGGCGGTTTCTTTACCGGAGGACGCTTAGATGAAGATTTCCTCTTTTTCCTCGCGTGCATTCTCGCCATAATAGAACCCTTCTCTCAGGATAATGCTAGGGGGCTGATAAGAAACTTGATGTTTAAATAATTTTCGAGGATGTTAGCCATTCAGCAAGCTTCCTGAGGGCTCTCGCCCTATGTGACAGCTTATTCTTTTCCCTAACGTCGAGCTCGGCAAAGCTCCTTCCATCACCCTCCTCAGGTATAAATATAGGGTCGAAACCAAATCCACGTTCTCCCTTGACGGCGTGAGATATGAAGCCTGAAGCCTGACCTTTAAACACCAGCATCTCCTTGCCATCTGTGAACGCCACAACCGAAACAAAAACAGCTCTCCTGTTATCGACGCCATCCATAAGTTTTAGCACGCCTTCATTGCCTATTTTGCTGAAGACATAGGAGGAATAAGGTCCTGGGAACCCGTTGAGCGCCTCTATGAAGAGGCCGGCGTCCTCAACGAAAAAAGGGCATCTTGGATTCGCCTCCCGCATCAGCCAAGCCAGACTAATCCTAGCGATCTCTTCCAAGCTTTCCGACTGGACCTCGAGGCGCTTCACGTCCCACTGTTCAACATTTAACCCGTACTCTGAAAAAACGATCTCAGCTTCTTGAAGCTTGTGCCTGTTACTTGTGGCGAAGAGGACATGTTTCACCTTTCCCAGTAGCGCCCCCTCCTTTCGATCTCCCACATTTTATCTATAACTTCATTTGCCCCCTCAAAGGCGTCCCTATAACCTTGAAGAACAGCGTTGAATCCTTCTTCGAAAACGTCGTAATGACTGCTCTCCATTGCCCGCTTCATCAAGTGCAGGTCAACTCCCAAGTCCTCAACGTTCCTCGAAAAGTCTCCAAGCCCAAAATCGATGAAAAAAATCTTCCCGTTACTAACAATCATGTTTGAAGTTGTCAGGTCTCCGTGTACTATGCCCTCCCTGTGAAGCCGCCCTATTAATTCGCCCACCTCACGCAACAACCTGACAAGTTCTTCGCGCGGCAAACCTCCTTCCTTTATGAGGTCACTTAAAGTTCTTCCATCAATGTAATCCATAATTATAGAGGCGGATTCTAAGTCGACGAGGTAAACTGTGGGCGCCGGGACGCCGGCTCTCTTTGCGCTATGAAGCAAGCGCGCCTCACGAATAACTCTCTGTCTTCTTAAGCTGTCATCCAGTTCCTTGATCCTGTAAAGCTTAGGCTTACGCTCCTTAACGACAACTCTTCGCCCAAAAACATGGCTAAGGAGAAGATGAGCTTCAGCCCCCTTCTTGATCATCACCGTATCTCACCTCTCACTCTCAACCCATGATACTTGAACCTCGTCAAGCCTCCACCTCGGCTTCACGTAGCTTTCCTCCACCCTTAGGATCCTTCCACTAACATACTCTAATATTCCTGTCCAGGCGATCATTGCTCCATTATCTCCTGCCAACTGCTGGGGGACCACGTGGAAGGAGGCGCCATGCTCCTCAGCTATCACTCTGATCATTTCTTGCAACCTCCTGTTTCTGCCGACACCTCCCGTCAGTAGAACGTCACCTTTACGCGTGTGCGCCAGAGCCCTCTCAGTCACTTCAGCCAGCATGGAGAAGCAGACTTCCTGAACGCTGTAGCACAGATCTTCAACTTTGCAACTACCAATCTTGCCAACCGCAGCGGTGTAAACCCCAGAATAGGAGAGGTCCATTCCCTTGACGACATATGGCAGCGGAATAAAAGTGCTTCCTTTACTCGCCAGCTCTTCGACCTTTGGCCCGCCAGGATGCTTTAAACCCAGCGCCCTAGCGAGCATGTCAAGCATGTTTCCGATGGCCAAGTCAAGCGTCTCCCCAAAGACACGGTACCTGCCTTTCTCGTAAGCTGCAACCAGAGTGTTTCCTCCAGAAACATACAACGTTAAGGGGTCTTCAACGTTCTCGGTGAGACGCCCAATTTCTATGTGGGCTAAACAGTGATTAACGCCCACTAAGGGAACGTTTAACGCCAGTGCAAGCGCTCTGGCAGCCGTCGCCACCGTTCTCAGGCAAGGGCCTTTGGGGGCTTCGCCAACCCCGGCCCTTGAGAGAACGCGACCAAGTTAACCTCACTTATTTTGATTCCGGCTTCGCTTATAGCTGAGGTGATCGCCTGCTTAACCGCGTTCGAGTGGTGCTGCGCGGCTTCCCTAGGGTGGATCCCGCCCTCAGCGGGCACATACTCGTCTCTGATGTTCGCTAGAATTTCTCCTTCACTACTTGCCACTCCTACACCTAAAGTGTGAGCTGTTCCTTCGAGCCCCATGCATAGCAGGCGGCGGCCGCCCAGTGCCTTCCTCACAAGTCTCAGTGTAGCGCCATCAGCCGCCTTCATCCTCCTTATCCTCATCCTCTCTTTTCTTTTCCTTAGCTTCCCTAACATACTCCGTGTATCCACACTTGCCGCAGGTGTAACGGCGCCAGTGCTCCGCCATGAAGACGCCTGGCCCACACCTGGGACAGAACTTTTTGGCGCGAACCAGTTGGCCATTGACGATCTTGTAGTATTTGCCAACGCTCACTTAACATCCCTCCCTTTCGCTCTTAAGCTGCACCTTTACTTTCATCGCCGAGATTACGATTAATGAGGTAATCTGGCTCTATTTGGAGGGCAACATCCTTAGAGCTGTAAACTCGAGCCACCCCCTTAGACTGGCCCACACCGTACTCGGTCTCTATTTTTCTTATGAACACTTGGTCTAGGGAGACATTGAGGAGGGCGGCGAGCTTGCGCCTGACTTCCACTCTGTTCGGCGTGCCCTCGCCTTCATGCTCAACCACGAACTCTACTTCTTCCCTGTTAAAGAAAGGGTTTTTACTTCGAGAAACAAGTTTCACTTCCATCACGTGAAGCCTCCCGCATTTCTTTAATAATGCTCATAACGCGTTTTTTCGCATCCTCATCAGCCTCTAGAACTACTAATCCTTGACCAGGCTGACCATAAATTATTATCGTTTCCTCTGGGGCGAGTAGCGCGGCAGGTATTGTAAGCAGGTCTTCTTCTCCATCAACCTCCACGCACACTCTGCCAGCCCTCGAGTATGCATCCTCGAAAACTCTCCACGCCTCCTTTTTTATCGTCCCTGGAGGGTTTCTCAGATTAAGCTTCTCCCACCCATCCAAATTTAATTTAAGCCCGATGGTCCTAAGCGTTTTCCCATCAACCACAATAATATCCGGCTCGACGCCCACCTCAAGAAGCGTCTTCGCCACCACGTCGCCGACCGCGACCACCCTCACGCTTCCCCCCCTCTCCTCGAGCATGCGCTTAACCCTCAAGCTGCTTTCAGGGTGCCGCCCCTCGACCAGCACACCAAAAGGCGCCTTAAGCCGTTCCCGTAACTTCAAAGGCAACTCTAAGTCGTAGTCCAGCAACCAGCGTCACCTAACTTTCAACGCGTACCTACCCTTCTTCTTGATGTTCAGCTTCTTAGCTATCTGTGACCCTTCAGGGTCAAAAACGACTAGTAGTCCCCCATAATCATCAGATAGGGAGGACGTTTTGCACTCAGGGCACATCTGGTCTCTAACTAGAAGTTTACAGGTACGGCAGGCCCGCTCCCTCAAGTTCCCTTAACCTCCTCATCACTTCTCTTTCCACCACTTTTTTCAGCTTCCTCTTTTATCCACTCTAGCTTTCCCAAGAATGGTTGACGCATAGTTAACCCTATCCGTCCCCCTCTAGCCCCCCCGGTCATAGAGACAGAGACAACTCTCGCCCTCACAACATCGTTCTGCATTAGGCGCTTCCCTGTCTCCTTCCCCGTCAATATCCCAGCTTTGCCGTCGTAATCGATGAAGTCATCCATGAGCTGAGAAATGTGGATGAGCCCCTCAATAGGCCCGAGACGCACGAAGACGCCGAAGTCAACGATCGCCGTCACAACACCCTCAACAACCTCGTTCTGCTCAGGCTTAAAGGTGAGAACATGGAAGGTCGCCTCATGGAATGCTCCTCCATCACCCGGAATAAGCCTCCCGACACCAACATCCTCCACGCCGACAACGCAAAGCACAATCCCCAGCTCAGGATCCATAACTTTCTCATACTCCTGCCTAAGCATTTCGAGAGCAACCTTCTCGACAGGCTCCCCAAACCTGTCAGGAGGAATCCTGAGCACATCCTTAAGTGTGACAAGTTTATACACGCAACGACACCTCCAAGGAAACCAGCAGACTCAACAAGCGCAGCACCAAACCAAAACGCAAGAAAACACTTGGTCAGCCTCACGACTAACATTCATCACCTTATAAAATTTCCCCATCAAGAAACAAACGTCTTCCCTGCCTTAGAAAGACCACAGGCACACCAACCCGCCTGAGACGCCTACGAAGCTTGGCGTCATTAGTCGCCACAACACAACCCTCCCTCTTAGCATAATCGAAGACCGCGTCATCTACGCCCCCACCCTCCACCCCCGATGGGCAAACCCTAAACCCTCTTACCTCAACGAGAGACAAGGCAGCCCTTGCCAGTTTCCCTCTCCTCCCACCCTTCTCAGCCAGCTTCATCAACTCATCAATAACCCGATCCAAAACAATAACCTCATAGCGCCCACCAATAACCCGACCAAGCTCTGAGAAGACATCCCATCCCAACAGAAACGGAGCAATCAAAAAGTTACTGTCAACTAAAACCCTAACATATGATCCCCCACCCAATAAGCCTCCACCTTCCCGAAACCATCCTGCTCACAGCCACCCTCTGACCATCCTCAGCACACACAGGACGCCGCAGCGCCACTTCAACCTCCCCACTCCTAATCGACGATACAACGCCCACTGTCACCGCCGACCCAACATTCAGCATTAAAGCCTCATTAACACGCACATTCTCCACCCTGGAAAGCTCCTCGCTTCCCACAACCCTATCCATCAGGTGAAGCTCAATACACAAATCCTCACGCACGGGAGGAAGGGTCCCGGGAGAACCTACAACGTTCCCAATCAAACCATCAGCCTTCGTCAAAGAGGGGTCCAGCCGCGTACCAACACCAATCAACCCACCTGGCAAAGCTTCCTCAAGCCACACGTCACCAGCATGCAAACTTACAACGTCAGCATAAATAGGCTCAAACTTACCTTTAACAGCAACTCCCGGACGAATTTCAACCTCATCCCCAACCCTAACTCTACCTTGAATAATGGTTCCACCAATAACGCCCCCAACAAGATCCTCAGGCCTAGTTCCCGGCTTATTCACATCAAATGACCTCGCCACATACATCCTCAAAGGCTTACCCGGGTCTCTAACCGGATTAGGAATATGCTCTTCCATGAACTGCAACAAAGCATCCAAATTAACACCAAAAACAGCCGAAACAGGAACAATAGGAGCATCCTCAGCAAAACTACCACCAATAAACCTCTTAATCTGTCTAAAGTTTTCTAATGCCTTCTCCCTAGAAACAAGCTCAACCTTATTCTGAACAATAACAACATTCCTCACACCAATAATCTCCAAAGCCGCAAAGTGCTCTCTAGTCTGCGGCTGAGGGCAAAACTCATTAGCAGCAACAACAAAAACACAACCATCCATCAAAGACGCACCACTAATCATGGTCGCCATTAACCGCTCATGACCAGGACTATCCACAAAGCTGACCTTCCTCACAAACTCAGCTTCACTCCCACACTTAGGGCACTTCCACCCCCCAGCCATAGCCAAAGTAAAGTAGCAGTCAGGAGGCGGGCAAGATGGACACTTCAAAATAATAGCATCAGCATAACCCAACTTAATCGTAATACCACGACGCTTCTCCTCACTATGACGATCAGTCCACACACCAGCCAAAGCCTGCACAAGCGTGGTTCTTGGCCCGCGAGAGAGACACTCCCAACGGATTGCCATGATCCACGTCTCTAGCACCAGCTGATCAACAGCTGGCGAGTCCAGCTGTTCCCACAGAAACTAAAGCCTGCGTACTCATGGCCTTCTTATAAGCTTCGTCCAAACAAGAACCCCCAAGAGCTTTTAGGAAAGTCTTCACGAAAGCGTTATTTAAAAGTTTCCAGCGAAAGGATGAGGAAGGGTAGATGGTGGCGATACGAACAGTCAGAGCGGCGGGTGTTTGTTTATGTGTTTTGGCGGAGGCGGGATGTCGGGGGTTCTAAAAAATATGTCTATTTGTGTGATGAGAAACTTGGGGATGAGGAGCTTGCTGATTAGGGGTTTCGTTACCGGGAGGAGAGAGTTATTGTGATGAGCTAGGTCTTTACGACGGGGCCACCCAGCGTTTACCCGTAAACCTTCTGGGAGCTGGGAAGCTTGGTTGGAGCTTCTCAGTTTGCGTTCCGCTTCTTGGATGCAAGGGAGCGTCGATGAATGTGGTGTTAATTCTATAAGCTTGCCCCCCCTCTTATGAGAGTTTACGTGTTAATTAACGTTGAGCTGGTGGAGAATCGATGAGGGGGGGCTGTGAGTTAGGAGCCTGAGATGAAAGAGATTGGCGGGGAGCCAGGTTTCAGAGGTAGGCACATCTCGAGTACGGAAAGGTGGAAAACAAAGCCTGGCGAAATGGTTGATGGCCCATAAAGACGAGGTGAGATTCAAGGGGCTGCCTGGAGCTGTGAGGAGCAAGGTGAAAAACACGGCAAAATTTGACCGACAAGCTCACGCATAAGTAACTCATAAATGCCATAGCCCAACTTATTATTACTCAACAAGAAAAATAAGCTGACGCTTAAGACAAACAACAGCTCACACACCAAAACTAGCCAGGCTTCAATCAATAACAATAATACGCCAAACCCAGCCAGTAACAAGAGAGCTACCATCCATCACGCAACAAAACCACAAGGATGCCCACACCAGGACCAGTAAGCCTATACACCAAAACAATCCACGAACCCACACAACCAGAAAACTAACCAAAACCACACAAAAATACCGAAAATACCGAAAAAAGCTCCAAACACCACCACCCACCCATAAACAACCTGACCATCTAATAATAATTACTCAACCACAACACCGAAAAACACAAAAACAAAAAACGACAAGTTCACAGAAGAGTCGAAAAAAATAAAAAACCAGACAAGTAGACAATCCTAGTAAACATCTAATAGGAGGGTTTTAAGTTGAGCGAAAAGAAGCCACACCTAAATATTGTAGTTATTGGGCATGTTGACCATGGGAAGTCGACTATGATGGGGCATTTGTTGTATTTGACTAAGGCGATTGATGAGCGTACGATTAAGCAGTATGAGGAAGAGGCGGAGAAAATTGGTAAGGGTAGTTTTAAGTTTGCGTGGGTTATGGATAAGTTGAAGGAGGAGAGGGAGCGTGGTTTAACTATTGATCTTTCGTTTTGGAAGTTTGAGACGGAGAAGTATTACTTTACAATTATTGATGCTCCGGGGCATAAAGACTTTATTAAGAACATGATTACGGGTACTAGTCAGGCGGATGCGGCGGTGCTGGTGGTTTCTGCTAGGAAGGGGGAGTTTGAGGCAGGTATTGGTCCGGGTGGTCAGACGAGGGAGCATGCATACTTGGCGTTTACGTTGGGTGTTAATCAGTTGGTTGTCGCTATTAATAAGATGGATGATGCTAGTGTTGGCTGGAGTAAGAATAGGTATGATGAGGTGAGGAAGGAAGTCGAGGGGTTGTTGAGGCAGGTTGGTTATAAAGTTGAGGAGATTCCGTTTGTTCCTGTATCTGCTTGGTTTGGTGATAATCTTATTGAGCGGAGCGGAAAGATGCCGTGGTATAGTGGGCCGACGCTTGTTGAAGCGTTGAATAGTTTGAAGGTGCCACCTAAGCCTGTGGATAAGCCGTTAAGGATTCCGGTGCAGGATGTTTACAGTATTACTGGTGTTGGGACAGTGCCGGTTGGCAGGGTTGAGACTGGGGTGTTAAAGGTTGGGGATACTGTGGTTTTCCAGCCTGCTAACGTGAAGGGTGAGGTGAAGTCGATCGAGATGCATCATGAGCCGCTTAGCGAGGCGGTTCCAGGGGATAATATCGGGTTTAACGTGCGTGGGATTTCGAAGAAGGATATTAAGCGTGGGGATGTTGCTGGTCATCCAGATAAGCCGCCTACTGTGGCTGAGCGGTTTGTGGGACAGATAATCGTTATTCAGCATCCTACGGCGATTGCTGCGGGTTACACGCCAGTGATTCATGCTCACACGGCTCAGGTGGCGTGTAGGTTTGCTAGGCTTGTTGCTAAGCTGGATAGGCGGACTGGTCAGGTGGTGGAGGAGAACCCGAGCTACATTAAGCGTGGTGACGTTGCGCTGGTGGAGTTTGAGCCTGTGAGGCCTATGGTGGTGGAGCCCTTCAAGGAGATTCCGCAGTTAGGGCGTTTTGCTGTGCGTGACAGTGATTACACTGTTGCGGTTGGTGTTGTTAGGGAGGTTAAGCCGCGCGCCGGCTAAACCTTCTTTGCTTTTTCTTTTTTGGTTGTGGTGTTTATCGTTGTGCGGGGTGTGTTCTGTTTTATGAAGTCGGTGTCTTTTAGGGTTCCTGAGGAGTATTTGAAGGGGCTTGGTGTTCTTGTTGAGCTTGGGGTCTTTAGGAGTCGGAGTGAGGCTGTTCGTGCTGCTGTGAGGGAGTTGCTACGGAGGGAGGGTGTTTTCGAGGATGAGGT
>JAHLWW010000041.1 GCA_019057715.1 Candidatus Jordarchaeum sp. JNZ_1113 | reverse complement strand
GATTGTTGGTGTTTGCGGTAGTCCTAGGCGGGGGGCTACTGAGTATTGTTTGAGGGAGGCTTTAAGGATGCTGGAGGAGGATGGGTTCAAGACAGCTTTTTTCAGTGTTCGGGGGAAGAGTATTGGTTTCTGTAGGCATTGCGACTACTGCTTGAAAAATGGGGAGTGCGCCATTAAGGATGACATGTATGAGCTCTACCCGTTGCTTAGGGAGGCGAAGGGGCTTGTTTTCGCTACGCCCGTCTATAATGGTGGTGTTAGTGCACAGATTAAGGCGGTTATGGATAGGTGTAGGGCTCTCGTCGCCTCTGACAGGAGAGTTTTCAGGAACAAGGTTGGGATGGCTATAGCTGTCGGCGGGGATAGGGTTGGGGGGCAGGAGCTTGCACTGCAACAGATAATAACTTTCTATGTGCTTAACGGGGTGATACCTGTGAGTGGAGGTTTTTTCGGGGCGAACCTGGGGGCGACTTTCTGGTCTAAGGACAGCGTTGAGGAAGTTATGAGGGATGAGGAAGGTTTTAGGAGTCTTAGGAAGACGGTTAAGAAGTTTGCCTCACTTTTAAGGATTATTGAGAAAGAAGGATGGTGAGAGTTACGAGTGAGGTGAAGGTTAAGAAAAAGAAGGTTGCTTGGGGGATTACCGGTAGCGGAGACAGGCTGACTGAGACTGTTGAAACGATGATTAAGGTTAAGGAGGAATATGGTGGCGAGGTCGAGATAAAGGTTTACCTTTCGAAGGCAGGCGACCAGGTGGTGAAGTACTACAGGTTGTCCGATGTCCTAAAGAGAGAATTCGGAAAGGTTTGGGTTGAGGTAAACTCGAACTCGCCTTTCCTCGCAGGGCAGCTTCAATCAGGTAAGTTCGAGTTCCTCCTCATTGCTCCCGCCACTTCGAACACTGTTGCGAAGATAGCGACTGGCATGGCTGACTCCCTGCTTTCAAACTCCGCCATAATGGCGCTAAAGGCCTTTGTCCCAGTATACATTATGCCATCGGACTACAGGGAGGGTGTGGTGGTCACAAAGCTACCCGATGGAAGAGACCTCAAATTGAGGATAAGGAAGGAGGATGTGGATCACGTTAAAAAACTTATGGGGATGGATGGAGTGCACGTCCTCGAAAAGCCAGAAGATATACCTCTAGTTTTCGAGAAGCACTTCAGGTCGCAACCAGCACGAAGCCCGGAAGCAAGATTCGACATCTATTAACATTAGCATATGGAGAAGTTGCAGGAGGATGCGCTACTCTACCTTTTTTCCTCTCTTTCCGCGGTTCCTTTACCGTTTTTTTATGAATATGTTTTTTGCTAGGGCTTCAGCCGGCTTAAAGATACTTATGTTTCCATCCCATGAGTCGAGTATTTCCCCATAGAGTGTGCTGAACTCGTTCATGAACTCGTCAATTTTCCGGCGTATGATGTTCAGGTCTTCTGTTACGGCTAAAACCAAGATGGCATTTTTCGCGTATCCAAAAAGAAACTTTAGCTTTCCTTGGTCAACCATTCTTATTTTTTCATCTTTGCCTGCCCCCTTTAGTCCTAGTGATAGGGCGGATATCACAGCTGCTGTCAACGCTTGGTCAGGTCCCACGGTGCTCACCCCGCTTTTAAAGTCAATGTAGAGCAGAGGGGCGCCTGTGCGCGAGATAAGGTATAGCTCCTCGATTTTGTCTTGCCAGTCGAGCTCGCCGAAGGACGGCATCCTTAACACCATGAAGTTAACGGCTGATATGCCCGCGATCATCAAGAGGGAACCCACTACATAAGATAATCCTCTCGAAAACTGGACAGGGGCGTCAGCCGTCAGAATGAAGCCACTCAGAAAAAGGACAAATCCAAAGACGAAAAAGCTAACATGCTTCTTTAATGGTTCCTCGGCTCTCTCATATAGACGGTAGAGTAGCAAAATGAAGAACATTGAATATGCAGGAAAGAGAAACGTGTAGGCAGCATACTTGAGGAACGTGTGAGGGAGAAGAAGCGTGAGAAACACTCCTACGATGCCGATTAGCGTGAAGAAGTGAAGCGTCCGCAGAAGCTTTTTCTCAGCCACAAAGGCGAGCACTGTAATGCCAGATAGGGCGAAAATGTACCCGATTTTAACCCAGAATTCTCGTTCCCAGCTTGGAGCGTAGAAGTCTGAAACGATGAATGAGAAAAACAGGATGATGAATGAAGCCACGAGAATAGACCAGACGAAGCGGATATCATCCAGCCTGCGTGGACTCTTAATCCACTGGTAGAGGAGCAGAACAAGGAACTCGGCTAAGAGAAATATTGTTGCGACTACAAGCGAAAGGGAGACATCCCGTATGGACTCCTGAATCCGGAAAAAACACCACAGAGCCCTCGCCCCACACCACTTCTCAACAGTAACATGAAGGACAAATTCTTAAAACGTTTCCGTCAGCCGCCCTACTGGAAGCACACAAGCATCTCCAGAAACAAGCATCTCCAGAAACAAGCATCTAGAAGGGCATCCTCCATCGTTAGGAGGGTGTAGCTCGAAATTCATTCTTAAAAAAAGGAAAAATATTGAGTCCATGTGCTACTGTTAATCCCGGCGCTGATTATCTTCACGAATGCTGGAGGATAAATTTTCAGACAAGTCTCTCGAAAAGACTATTAGTTCTCTTTCTCCAACTGGCGCCTGAATAACCTTTTTCCTGCCACTTTGGAGTATGTGCCAGATGGTCGTCTCGATACGCCTATTCTGCGGCCAGCTTCCTCCTGCACTAAGTCAAGCTGGTTGACGAAGACGCATCACTTCAAGCTCATCATCATAAAGGACGATTGGAGGTGGGAAGGCTTGGAAGGCCCGGGGGGATGGAGCGTACGACGTGCAACTTAGTTCTATGTCTCTCGGGATTGGTGGGCTCCCCCTGTACCGCTTCCTGCACCTTCCTGGACCCAGCAAAGCTGTCCATGCCCCTTTAGGCGCTTTCTCCTTCGACAGCTTTCACTATGCGTTCAACTATTTCTTTGAAGGCTTTAGTGGCGGGCGAGTCAGGGTGGTTGAGTGTGAAGGGCGTGCCCTGGTCGGTGTCCTCACTTATGCTTGGGTCTATCGGTATCCTTCCCAGGAAGGGGACTCCCATATCCACGGATATTTTTTCCCCTCCTCCTGAGCCGAGGAGGTTGAAGCGCGCCCCGCAGTTGGGGCAGACGAATCCACTCATGTTCTCCAGTATCCCTATAACTCTAACACCCACCCTGTTAGCCATGGAAACAGCTTTCTTCACAACGTACTGGGAGAGGTCTGAGGGTGCCGTCACAATGACGACGCCGTCTATTCCAGGTATGAGCTGCATCACGCTTAGGGGTTCGTCCCCGGTTCCCGGGGGAAGATCGACGAGTAAATAGTCTAGCTCGCCCCACTCCACGTCTGAGAGAAACTGCCTTATAGCGGACATCTTCAGCGGCCCCCTCCAGATCACAGGCGAGTCGCCGGATGGAAGGAAGAAGTCTATGGAGATCACTCTTACGCCGCGTTCAGCTATGACTGGGTATATTCCGGTTGGGCCAACCTGTGGTTGTATGCCTTGGACTCCAAGTATTTTGGGTATGGATGGGCCGTGGAAGTCTGCGTCCATCAAGCCAACTTTTCGACCCATTTCTGCTAGAACAACAGCGAGGTTTGCTGCAACAGTGCTCTTGCCCACACCTCCCTTACCGCTCATAATAACGACTTTGTGCTTTACGTGGGACATTCGCTTTTTTATCGCGTCTAATTGGAGGCGTTGCACTTGACGCTTCGGTTTTTCAGCCATTTTTCTCACCTTCCACACGCGTGATTGTGGCGGGCGTCCCCGCATGCGTCAGCGCTGAATAGGCGCCCTCAAAGTACGCGTTAATAGCGTCCTTCAGTGTTAAAGCATCGCAAGACGCCACATTAACACTCATTGACTCAAACATACTTATAGCTCTTGGCCCTATGCTCTTAACTATCAAAACGTCCGGGGAGAGGCGGGCTATAAGCTCAGCGACCTTTCCCATTCCTCTAAAGTACTCGCCGAAGTTCTTCTCTTTCCTCATGGAGGAGGATCTTTCCGTCATCAGAAACATCAACAACAGTGAAGGACGGAGATCCCAAAATGGCCGCAGACAGCAGATTCCTCGCCCATAAACTCGAACACAGGGAAAACTATTCCAACCTCGCACCCAAAAGGCTAACAAAGAACTGATACGAGAAGGGCAGAAACCGCCTTTTTCAACATTTAAGGAGCAAAGTTGCTTCGTGACACGGGCTTTCAATCAGTTCTTCAACTTTCTTAAACACTTCCTTTATTCTTAAGGACATCCTTTATGGTTTTCGGCGCCGGGCCTGAAGGTGAACCACGACAGGCTGCCCGCGCAATATGGCGTGAGCAGCCTTCTCGTCTGACTGTGCCATCACCTTCCCCCGCCTCTGTTCTCGACCAGGGGCACAATCTCTGACGCCATCTCAAAATAGGCGTCGAACCTGTTTTCTAGTTCATCTTTGACCTCCAACAGTACTCGCCTAAACTTGACATGACACGCCCACGTCGAACTGCCCACTATTAAGAGGAAGCCAAACTTAAGAGGAAGCCAAACCTACTCCTGAATGGTCTTCCATCTATTTTTAACGGCTTTAATCCTTGCCCCAGCGGATCAGACGGATTCATAGACGCCGCACCTCTCACAGTAAACTTGTGCCACAATGTATTCTCTACTTTGATCGAGCCGAACGTATGGGACTCGTAACTCTTCCCGATATCTCACAAATGCTTCGGTCTCTGTGTGCCTTTTCAGATGTTGCGAAATGCCTTTCCCGTCCAGCAGCAGGAAAGAGAAAACATTAATTACCTTTAATTGGCTTCCAGTTTATTTAAACGAAGCCTTGTATCTCAACGAGTTTTCTATGTGATGATTTGGTCCCATTGGGAGCGTTTTAGTTGGTGATGGCTTATGTCGCTTGAGGAGGCTGAGGTCATTAGGAGGAGGGCTGAGGCGTTTCTGAGGAACGCTGAGCAGCTGCTTAAGAGCGGGGAGTGGGATCTGGCTGTTTTCAACTTGGAGCAGTACTGCCAGCTTATTCTTAAGTACAAGTTGTTGGTTGAGACGGGCTCGTATCCTAGGACGCACTCTCTTAGGAGACTTATAAGGGAGCTCGCTAGGATTCATCCTGACCTGAGTTCCCTAGTTGAAGATGAGAGCAGGTTGCATTATGTAGCTAGGCTTGAGGAGGCATACATAACTTCAAGGTATACGCCATATGTTTATGAGGAAAGGGAGGCTTTAAGTCTCTACAGGTTTGTAGTTGAGGAGTTCAAGAAGTTTATGGATGGGGTTTGATGAGCTCAAGGGCTCGGGTGTCTGAAGGGCACATCGAAGTGGCTAGAAGAGTTAAGAGCATAGTCCACAGCATAGATCCGGAGGCGAAGGTTTACATTTTCGGTTCAGCTGCTAGGGGGGAGGCTACGGCGATGAGCGACATAGACGTAATGGTAGTTACAGGAGTTGTTGAGCGCAAATATGAGATGATGGTTAAGGTTTACAGAAGCGTGGAGGAAAACGTTGAGCTCCACGTGGTCACAGAGGAATTGCTGGAAAAATGGTATAGGAGATTCATACCGGCAGAGGAACTTATCGAGGTGTGAAAGGAGAAAGAGGCAGAAGGTAAAAGTGGCGTTAAGATTGCTTATTCTTCTCTTATCGATCGGCAGTATCCGAGTATTTCAAAGTCTTCTTCGTCAAATTCGTCTTCAGTCCAGCTTTCAACTTCCCTAAAGAGCTCTGAAATTGCTGCGTCGTCTCCTGATATTTCACCTTTCTTCACGCTCAGCCGCTTCGACCTAGCTGCTTCTTCTATAGCGATCCTGAGAAAGTTTTCAGCCTGGCTCTCACTTATCCGGAATTTTCTCGCGATGCCGGGGATAACGCCCCGCTTCATTCTTACTAGGTCATTAACTTTAACGTTCAATCCAACCACCAAAAGCCTGAAAAGCTAAACTCCACTTAAGGGTTACCGTGGCGGGATATTGGGGGATGCTATGTCACGCCTACCAACCGGTGCGCGTTTTGATACAAAGGTAGGCTTTAAGGGTATGGGAAAAACATGAATAGACGAATTTTTCCTTGGTGAAAATTCACGAAAAGCTTATTATTCGCTCTTTATCTATTAAGATGATTTAACGATTATATTTTGGAGGCGAGAGCGTGAAGGTTGAGGATGTTGCTAGGCGTAAACTGGTTACCTGCAGGATCGATGACGATGTTCCCTTCGTCGCTAAGTTAATGGTTGAAGAGGAGGTTGGTTCAGTTTTCGTGGAGGACAGAAGTGGAAAGATCGTCGGGCTGATAACTGATGGGCAGATATTCCGGCTTGTTGCTCAGCGCCAGAATCCAGAGAACGTTAAAGCAGGAGACATAATGGTCAGGGAGGTTTACACGATAGACAAGGATGCAACGCTCACAGATGCCTGGAAGCTTTTCCAGTCTACGGGCGTCAAGAGGCTGGCGGTAACAGACAAAGGAAGGATAATTGGTGTTTTAAGCAGAAAAATGGTTCAGCGAATTATGAAGTACGAGAAGGCGACGACACTCACCCAAAGCTAGGCGCATTCTTAACTGTGAAGTAAAGAAGCGGCCATGATTTAGTTCAGTAACTTGGTTGTTAGCGACCTTGAATCTTTATGATGCCATGTCTTCGTGAGACGTGTTGAGCCAAGTATCGTTTAGTGTGAAGTTTTCGTTACAAGTAGATGTTGAACGCTACATGAATGGTATCGATGATTCCCTGAGGTTCTTAATAAACGCGTCAAGTTCCTTAGCGCTTTTAAAAACGTGGATGACGTTCCTGTCCTTGATTTCCACGATGGCCATTTTTGGTTTGAGCGTGACGTAAACTCCTCCTACGTTATCCCAGTGCGTTATGTATTGGAGCTCGTCGCTTCTCCTATTCCTCCGGAAACCATGCCTAAGGAGGACTTTTTTGAACATCACTCCAACCAACCACCCTCTCCTCTCTCGGCAAGGCTTAGAAAGAGCTCGCTAAAGGATATGAAATTAACTCTTCAAGAAACGCATTCGCTATTTTAAGTTGACGTGAAAATTTGAAGAGAGATTTAAACATGTTGAGTTAATATTCAAAATGCAAGATAAACTGATTTTCCGTTTATTTGATGTGTAGTCGAGTAAAACGGTCATTGAAGTTTAAAAAGTACACTAGAAAGGCACTTACTCTTTTTTAATAATTTTTGAGAATAAGGCTGAGGCTTCTTTTAGAGTTAGGGGTTTCTCATTTAGGCCTAGTTCCTCTGCTAGCTTCACGTAGGGTGGCTGGTCGAGGCGTGCCTCCCTGAGAAGCTTGGTGTCGGTCAGCGCTCTCCTAACGTCTCCTTGATAGATGACGGATCCGTTCTTGAGCACAACAACTTTGTCTGCAAGCAAAGGTACAATTTCGACGTCGAACGTGGAAAATATCAGGGTTAGCTTGTAGCGTTTCTTCAACTGGGATAGGACCCAAATTATCTTGTCCCGGGCTTCAGAGTCTAGGCCTATTGTCGGCTCGTCAAGAACAAGGATCTTCGGCTTCATCGCTATGACCCCGGCTATGGCAACAAGCCTCTTCTGTCCTCCGCTTAAAAAGTGAGGAACTCTATCCCTTAGCTCCATTATGCCGAGCTCCTCCATGGCGGATTCTGCCTCCCTCAACGCCTCCTTCCGTGGCTTAACGTTCAGGGGGCCGAAGGCGACATCCTCGAATACCGTAGGCATGAAGAGCTGGTCGTCCGAGTTCTGAAACACTACTCCCACCGTCTTCCTAACCCAGTCGAGGTTCTTCTTCGATACGGACTCACCAAATATTCTGACTTCCCCCTCATGGGGGAGAAGAGTCCCGTTAAGGTGAAGGATGAGGGTTGTTTTGCCGGAGCCGTTCGGCCCCAGAATCGCCACGGACTCACCTTCCTCAACCTCAAGACGGGCACCACATAAAGCTCTAGTCCCGTCAGGGTAAACGTGCTCGACACAGTCAACTTCAACCGCTCTCAAATGACTAGCACCTCCACGTAGACCATTACTAGGGAGAAGGCTAAAGATGTAGCTACGAAGAGGGCATCCCGTAGTCTGAAGCGCTCCGGAGACGTGAGGGGTATCTTACCCCTGTAGCCTCTGGAAGTCATCGCGACATAAACTCTTTCCGCCCTCTCGTAGCCCTTCAAGAAGAGGCTCGCCATGACGTTGGCGACAAGTGTGACTTTCCTCTTAAGTGGAGGGTTTCCCCTAGAGTTCATAGCTTTAACCATCCTCTGAGCTTCATCAAAAATTAGGAAGAAGTATCTTGAAGCCAGCACGAACGTGTCAGCGAGCCATGACGGGAGAAACTTCGAAGCGAGCCTTGCAAGGTGAGTCATTGGAGTAGTTAGCACCAGTAGGAACATGAACCAAGCGGCTACAACGGCCTTAACAAGGATCAAGAAAGCGTCAAGCAGGGGGTAGCCTATGAGGGGGAGAAGAACGCATAGGGCTACAGCAAAAAGAAACGGTGTAAGGGACCAGGACATAACGGTTCTCAAGGGGAGGCGGGCTGACAGCATAACCAGCAAGGCGGTTAGAGGCATGAGAGCAATCAGCAGGGCGCTCTTAAGGTAAACCGTGACCAGTATCATGGAGAGTGAAAAAACAAGCTTTGAAGCGGAGTGAAAGGCGTGATAGAAAGACCTACGTGTAGAGAAGTACTCGACCATAGGGGTGCTTGGCAGGTATCTCTCAATGAACGATGCCAGGCTCAACCCTCCCGTTTGTCTTGTTCAGCCACCACCACATCCGGCCTCGACTTCACAGTGCTCCGAACAACGACGCCCGTCACAGCAGCCTCGATAACCGCCACGAACACGTTAGCAGGCAACGTGGCAACAGTAAAAACCACGAAGAAACGCAAAGGAGACGAAACCTCGGCAACTCTCAACACCAAGAATAAAAGCTCCTCCAAGTGATGCTCAAAGGAGAGCCAAAGCCAAGGAAGCAAGGGACTCGACGCCAACTTATGGACAGCCTCGTGGAACCAGGCACTTCCCGACAAGTAACCGTGCACCAGTTCATGTATCAGCGGGTTCTCCGCCAGCTCCTCGGGAAGCAGGCCATGTACCAAAACGCCTTCAGCCATGTACTCGCCGAGGTAGTATGAGGGGGATCCTGCTACGGAAATGGAAAGCATGCCACTCGCCAGAAAGGTGCTGAGGACAAGCGAGACAAGCGTTGCTGTGAATGCAGACAAGTAAACACTGAAGCGGTGCCTCAAAAACTTGTAGAGCAAGTAAGCTGTAACACACTCGAAGTAAAGAATGAGCATGTTCGCTCCCAGAACAGTGACGCCGCCATGTCCCAGGAACGTCATCAGCAAGCTAACCGTGAAGACAACTAGGGCTGAAGCGGCTGGCCCTGCAACCACGCCAGCAAGCGGCGTCATGTTCATGTGTGTTCCGCCGAAAGGTGACGGAACGGGAATCAACATGGCCACGAAGAGGATCACGGTGAAGAAGGCGGCCGCCACTCTCTGCTTAAGCTCCAGCCGCCTACCGGCAACAACCACGACCACGCCCACCAGCAAACCAGCCACCACGAACCAGACAGCACACCACTCCAAAGGCATAACGCCATCAGGTAGATGAACATGAGCCAAGCGAACCACCATTTTAATAATCAAAAAACATAAATTAATAAATATTACTAATTTTAGAAAAAAAGATAATAAGAGGATGGAAAAGTAGACCAAGAGAATGAAAGGACAGTGTAAATTGTCAGAGATTAATGTGAATTCCGAAGAAAAAGAAAAAAGGGGAACAGGTTGTTATTTCCTCTTCTTCCAAGCTAAAATTGCTATCGTTGCTACCCCTAATGCTGCTGCCGCTCCTCCCAATGCAATGAAAAACATGAACTGCTGAGAAGACTGCTGGAAGAAATAGAAGAGAAGAAACGTTTGCTGTTCCGGTGTTAAGAGCGCATGGCTATAGCTCTGCAGATCCATCTCGTATAACACTGCGCCTTCCAGTGAAAAGTTGAGTCTAACGATGCTCTTAACTTCGGGTGAATACCAAATTTTTAGAATATCGGGATTTTGAGGGTACTCCATTTTCCAGCATTCAAAGGTTCCAGCCGGAACCGTAACGTTCTCGGTTCCAGTGACGTTGACTAGGGGGAACAGCAAGAAGACGTACCATCCAATTGTTCCTGTTTCTGGAGATGTTACGTTATCCCAATTGTGAGTTGTGCTGTTGTAAATGAAAATATATCCTTGGAGGCTGTAGGCCATTTCGTCGCTGTAGTTGCCGAATGTCGAGTTAATTTCTAGTGGGAATTTTAGAGGGTAGGGATATGTTTCGTTGAATTTAAAGGTGACTGAGAGGTTGACCCCGTTTGAAGAACCGTCAAAGTAGTAGAGGTATATGTGCATTCCGATTAGCTCATTGTTGGATTTCGCGACGTAAAACTCGGAGTAGCTGTTCTCAAGAATTTCTATGTATTCGTTGATGCTCATGCCTCCAAATAGCTGGATATATAGTATGAAGAGGGTGAATGGGTCTAGGGCAGGCTGGTATTTGAGGGTATAGCAGTCTATTGGTGTCCTGTTGAAGCTCGTTATGGCTCCGGCTCCGCTGACGGAAAGGGTTAGTAGCTTGCTTGTGGTGCCGTCCGTTGTATTTGTGATGGTTAGGTTATATTTCCAGGTGTCTCCGACCGTGTAGGATGGTTTTTCTCCGGTTATCGCGAGGACGGGTTGGGGGGCGAGAAGCGCTTGTGACAGGGCAAGGGAAAGTACTAATGCGGCGAGGAGGAAAAGTAGCGACTTAGAAGCACTCATTAACTCACTACCAAGTTTTTTGGTAACTGCTACTGGTAGGCTAATAAACTTTTTGAGAAAAAAACACGTTTATTAAAGATGCGAAGATGCATTAATCACATGTTTCTAGCAGGGGGTGCTGTTTTTTGGGGATTTTGACCAGTTCTGAGTTGATGTGCTGTTTTTGCTTCGAAAAATTTAATATGTAAAAGTTGGTAGTTTTGAGTGGATGGCCGCTGATTTCTTGGTCTAAAAAATGACCTTCTGTTATGATAATTAGCTGTTATTTTATCGCGAGGTGACGTGATGGACATATTCGAGTTCGTGGAGAAAGAGGTGGAGCGATTATCCTGGGAAGAGGAAAAAGAGCTTAGAAAACTTAACCTTAGCAGGGAGCGGTTTTTCCTGATGCTGAAAGAGATGCTGGAGGCCGCTAAGGAAAAGGGAGACAGACAAAGACTCATAAACGACATATTGCTAAAATACACGAATTGAAAAAGAGGTAAACTGAAACTGCAGGCATGCGCATCCTGTGAGCGTCCTTTGGCAGCTCCTGTCTGCCCTTTTAATTTGAGGGTTTTCAAGCTGTTGCTTCATTAATTTGGTTGATACGTTAAAAACGTATTTTTTAAATATGTGTTGGTGTTGTGGAAGGTTTGATGGAGGGTGAGCTGATTGGTTGACGCGGTTGTTGTTTACTCGACTAGGTCGGGTAGTACTGGAAGGATGGCGAAGGCTGTGGCTGAGGGCTTGGTTGAAGGAGGACTAGACGTCAAAGTATATGATCTCCGTAGGAGCATCTTTGAGGATTTTAAAGAGGAGCTGGAGAAGGCTAAGGCCGTTGTGGTTGGCACGCCTACCCATGACTACATGCCTGCCTATGAGGTTAACGTTCTCCTATCTAAAATGGAGGAGTTGAACGTCAAGGGAAAGATTGGGGCGGTCTTCGGCTCATACGGATGGAGTGGGGAGGCGGTTTATGAAGTTCAGAGAAGAATGAGGAGCTTGGGCTTCAATGTGGTCACTGATCCGTTGAGGATAATAGAGGACCCGGACGGGGACGGGTTGAGGCGATGCAGGGAGCTGGGCCTAGCAATAGCTGGGAAGGTTAAGGGGGAAGCAAGCTAGCCTACCTTGAAATCAGTGTTTCTCCGGTTTTAGTGTTGTATATTTTTCTTATTCTGTGAGAGGGTATAAGTGTACCGGACTTCAGAAAGATGAAGGAGCCTTCGACACGTTCGATGTCAGCTAAGCTAAACTCTTTGCAGGCGCCTTCAAACCGGTCAGTGTAAACAGCCTTGAAGTCTTTGGGGACCAGAGATGGGTCCCAAAGAACGCGGTTTATAGT
>JAHLWW010000040.1 GCA_019057715.1 Candidatus Jordarchaeum sp. JNZ_1113 | reverse complement strand
TCCATTAAGGAGATGAAGGAGAACTCCTCTTTCTTCTCGAAGGAACAGACAAGCAGGCAGGAAAAGTGAGCGCGTGTATTAGGGCTCTTAAAAATATGAACAGCTCAAATAATCCCTTCAGCCACGGCTTCCCTTCTCAGCCAGCAACTTGCTAGACAACTCCAGGATACGGGAATACTCGAAGTTGGAAAGCTCCACCAGCTCACGCCTCCAGTCATCCGGGCTCTTACCCCTCCACACACCCCTAAACCTATAAGGAGAAACATTGATCTCTCCAAGAACAACCGACAGGTAATATAGCAAGTCTCTCGCGTCCTCCCACCTCCCCCTGAATGGGCCCTGCATACTTGGGAGATTAAGCTTGACGGGTATCAATCCCTGCCTTCTGAAGCTATCCATGGCCATGTAGGCCGCACTGTCCGTAGTGAACACCACCACATTTCCCTTCTTGGAGGCGAACTCCTTGTACTCCAAGGCTATCTTTTCATCTCCCCTAGCGTCGCCTCCTGCCTCAACAACCTCCGAGTTGCGATCATCCAGCAATCGTCTCTCACCCTGCGCCACCATGAAAAGCCTAGCCCTGGGTGTCAGCTGGTTCGAGTAGTCTCCAAGTTTAGGGTCGACGGGCAACTTCTGGTTCACGTTACGTGAAACCTCGTTAATCACCTCTCCAGAGATAACAAAGTTAATGCTTGGCTCCCTCTCCCTCATTCCAGCATACGCCCTTCTCACGTATTCCAGAAACCTCGATGGCACCCTAAAAACAAGGGAGTTGGTGTCGAAGCCAACGTAAACAGTCCTACTGCTGCGCTTAATCTCGTTTAGCACCTCTCCAAACGCTTCCTCCTCGTTTGAGAAGCGAGCCATGCCCGACGCTAAGATAACCTCCCTCACCAACGAAAAATCCCCATGAGTCTCGTCGCAAAAATCATTACACTCAACGTTGAAGGACACCTCATTCCCCTCAAGCTTAAGGGTAAACCTCCCCAACTTGACCCCCCCTAACCTAACATCATGAACAAGCCGCCCGTCAAGATAAAGTGAGTTCAAAAAAACCATAAGATCCCTCCTACAAACCTTCACCGTCACCCGCTCACCCTTCACCCGCTCACCCGAAAGAGGAGCGCCCCCCTTAAACAGCGCCCTCAAATCAACCAGCTTCTGAAGCGAAAACGGTATGTGAAACAGGTAACTGTCAGCGTAGCCCAAATCCCTAAGAAAAAGGTAAACCACGTGGTCAGCATGCTCCATCCCAGCGGCAAGCATCAAAGAAGACATGAACTTCCGCCCAGGAGTAATATCAACCACAACCCTCCCCACACCACCAAGAGACTTCAAAAGCTCGCCAACCTTCCTCCTGAAGCCATCAATATCCTCCTCATACACCCTAACACTCTCATCAGCAACAACCTCAACCCTCCTACCATAAGTCTCCCCCAAAAACCCTATAGCCCTCCTAACCGCCTCAAGCTGACCAACAACACTCTCATTCCAAAGCAGGTAAACACGATCAGGAACAAAACCATACCGCTCAGCAACAAACCACAAACCATTAAACACCGCAGGAGAAGAAACACTAACAGAAGCAACCCAAACATCCAACACAAACACCTCCCACAAAACAGAACATTCGCAACAGCAACAAAAACCCAAACCACACAGAACAACCACAACTCCACATAAAGGCAGCCGTCCCTCCGAAATAAAACATCAAACACCACTATAGACATTTCACCATCTTAACTGTATAAAAGTTCATCAATAAAAGCATTTCAACCACAAAAATCACGCCGCCTTTTTCTTTTTCATCTCCGACTTGAAACCTTTATCATTCCACTACAACTAAACTAAAAAAGGGTAATTAAGAACACTTTAACTCTACTTTTCCCTTTATAGCGTCCGAATTTATCTTCAACAAATCCAAAAAACAGAAATCATCGGAGAACTAATAAATCGACACCAAATCCTCGCAGAATATTGATAAGAATGAGCGAAACCATGCTTATAGATCGTTTTACTCATCAACTTTCCCTACTTCCTCTTAAGCATCTCTGCCCATTTAACAAGCGACCCTTTAACCAGCTTCCCGTCACCTCTCACATGATCTATCATCCCAACAATAGTATCATGGGAAATTTATTAAAATAAAAGTTTTATATAAAATACGGCATCCAATTCTTATTGGATGTGATTCTATGAAAAAGTTAAACATAATCCTCTTAAAAAGCCAAGAAGGCGAATGGTACGACTTAGGACTACGAAAATTACTACAAGGGATCATCTATGCCTACAAAGTTGAAGATGAAACTAGCGGAAAATGGCTGTTTAACGTTCAATACTCCGAGAAAACGGGAAAAGCAAGCGTTAAGCCTATATCAACGGAAAAAACCACTTGGCTCCACGACCAAATAAAAAGAAAAACCGACGTTTTCCAAGAATCCAAAGACACGCAAAAATACTACCACCCACTAGGAATATCCTACATAGAGAAAGGCCAGCTACGCCTCTTCAGACCCAGCGACCCAAACAATGTGCCCCACGAAATACGCCACAAATTCGCACTAACTAAATATGAAAAAGCATCCCCCAGGACACCATCCAAAGCGCTCCAAGGAAAACTAGTGGTCCTAGTCGAGAAAGACAAGCCGGAAGAAATGGTCCACCTCTTTGTCCTCGAAAAAATCCGGCCAGTCTTTCCTCTGAACGCATAAACAAATGGAAAGCATAAAAAAGATGATCTTTAAATTTGTTTGGCGGCTCGGAGTTAACCAGTAGTAATAAAACATTCGCGATTGTTTAGACTCCTCACTTAATATGTTCTGCTGAGGCAAGAGGCTCAAAGTATTTTATCATGCCTAATCCCGCAGTTCTTCTCACTCCTGTATTAGTACGTTCCGCCATCCTTAAGAGTGCTGCCACCGTTTTCGCATGCCTCTCGTCGTATGCATTTTCTTTAACAGCAAAATTTACTTTTCCCGTGAAGCCTGTTATCCACCTATTTGTTGCGGCATCCTCGCAGAGCCTACGTGTTCTTATTCCTCTAGGGAAACCAGTGACGATAATAGCTTCTTCAGCCCACTTAACTGCGCTCCAAACATCCTTCATCGTGTCCGAGAAAGACGACCAGATCCTTGCAAGGTTCCGAAACATTAGTGAGGGAAGCGGTAAAGGAACTAGCGTATTTCCATGAGGCATCACGTGTTCGCATGGTTTATCAGTCAATTTCTTTTCCTGGTTCCTCAAGTACGCTTCATAGTGAGGGCAAGTTGGGCAGCAGTCGTGGACCGAGCGCCTAAACGCTGTCGGCGTTATGAAACCTACGGCAAACTTCGTTGGAAGAGGGTCCACGCTAGAGGCTATCTCAGAAAACCTTAAAACACTAAATGTAATGCTGAGGAGCTTAAATTTAACGCCAGCTAATTCCAGCTTAAGTCTTGAAGATAGAATAGCTTTCCTAAAAGCATCCAAAACCGCTTCATCCATCATAGTGAATGTTACGCTAACAGTTGATGGAACATTAAGCTTCCGATAAATAACTCTTGAGCTTTCCCCGGATATGAAAGGAGTTGCAGCCCACGGTGCAGGCCCCCTAAAGGAACGAAGCCCCTCAACTAATCCCGGATCAATAGAGCGAACTAACTCGTAAAATAAGTTAAAAGCAGAAAAACCTGAAAACCCCTGAAACGTAATGGGGCCATCAACCGCCAAATTTAGAGTAAATGAACTTATAATCCCCACGCTTCATCCCTCAAGTAAAAAGCAAAAACCATCAATTAAACAATTTTCCTAGCTATTCAACTACCTAATGTGAACGTTCAGTGTTGAACGAAAACTCCAAGTAGAAAGTTCAATGAGAGGTCCTTAGGGCCCTATGAGCAGCTAGCATCTCCTCTCTTCCTATAACGAAAAACTTAACATTAACTTCTTTCCTTAACGATTGAATGTTAAGAAGCGCATCGTTAAAGTAAGATGGCTCCTTGTTCTTAATTCCTAAAGCCAACTTTATAAGTATATCAAAAACCCGAGACCTATATTCCTCCCTCTCCGCCAAGCTGACCAGGTCAATTATCATCTTTTTAAAGTCCCAGAATGATTCGCCTATCTGCCTGTAAAACTCCAATGCGTCTGCCAAACTCAACTCTTCATAGCCGCGTGGATTCTTCGGAGAATTCCTATATAAGTCATAACTAATTAGGAGGATCGATGGAGAAAATTGATGCAACATGTAAATAGCTGGAACATCTAGAAAGCACAGCATGGAAAGCGGAAGGACCATTGAAGGAAACTCTAATCGGAAAAATCTCTGCATTTCGATGTAAATGGAGTTGACCACTCGCCTCACAAGCGTTAGAAGCTTTATGGCTTCTAAATGAGAAAGCTCCCTACCGACAGGTGGGGAAAACATCAACCGAATCAACATGTTCCCAGTCACCACATTTATGGTGTAATTGCCTAATCCGTAAAGTGCAAATGGCAGAACTGAATGCTCAACGGTGGTCGAGTCCTCCCTCCATTCCCCCATGTCCCACCTTCTTATCCCCTTCGACCAGTACGGCGAAACACCAACACTCAGCGTAGCACACCTCCTCCCCCTTGATCCTGCTTTCGTTATGGATTTGGGACTCCACGGAAGAGAAAAACTTCCCATAGATTTGATGTAACCGTGAAGCACGGCATAAGCCAAAATATTTGTTTTCCCGCAATCCCCATTACGGTTACAATCATTTTTCCCGGTGCAGTAAGTGCACACCCACTTGTCAACTTTCCAAGAGGTGTTTCCCATGTTCAAAAAGAAATTCATCCTGTCAGCTATAGAGAACCTTTTCGACTTATCTTTCAGTTTGGAAAGCATATCCCTTTCTAAGTTCGAATTACTATAATTCACGGTAATGAAGTTTTCTTGTCCCAGTGTCACCCTGAACCTTATGTCTGGGTCCACTTCTAACCCAATGTCCATGATCGCGTACACGAGCAGCGTATCAAGAACTCGGTCTCTCGTTGATGGAATACTCACAACGTTACTCATCTCTCCGTAACCCCCAAAAACGAGCTTAACAAGCTTGGTTTTCCTCCCCTCTTCTGCGATGCAAGGTTATCTGTTATCGTTATCGGGTGAAGGATGGAAGCCACGGCGAGGCGGAGCGGGAGCGGGTCCGGGGCTCCATCCACAAGCGTTATGACGGAGCCCAACACGTTAGTTACCTCATAACCGCTGACCGAGCTTACATTCGCGAAGTAACCAAGCGTCCTGCCGAAGGCGTACTTTTCAAGCTCCGAAGATATCAGCATCCAAGACTCGACCATGCGGAACTCTCTCCCCGCCAACAGGTTTAGCAGATAGCCATATGTAGGCGCCCTCATCTCATAGTACTCATGACTTATCTGGAGCCCTTCATGGTGAAGGTATACCGCCGCCGAGACTATTGAAGAAAGGAGCTCCGCCTTTTCCTCGTCTAGGGAGCTATTTTTCAGCATCCCAACAACGTAATCATGAATTAGGAACGAGCTTATCATCTCGTGCCTATAAAATCTGGCAGACTGGTAATCTGCGCACAACTTTCCAACGTCATGATGGAGAACCGCAACTCCACAAATATTTTCTATAACTTTCAAGTCCACATTTATAAATAATGTTTTCCTGAAAACCCGGTGAATGGAGCGTATATATCTGTCAAACACACGTTTCCACTCTTCCCAGCATAGAACCGAATGCCTAACGTAGCATTCTTTGTTTCCATTGCTGGGATGATAGGACACTACTACTGGTCCATCCTTTCCGTCGCCGCAAACTTTACTAACCCCCCTTAACGGGCAATTTTCCATCTCGCATCTCCATCTTGTCATTTGTTCAACCCGCCTCGAGACCCTTTTTCTCATCATAAAACTTGGTGTTAACAAGGTAGTTGCTCTCGTCGACTCTCCCGGAAAAGGCTTCCCTGACAAGGTAGTAGCACTCGCGTTTACGCTGCCCCCCCTCCACATCCACTATTACGGGTTTCAACTCCACCATTACGGTTTTTCCGTCGAGATCATGTTGAAGGAATGGTTTGGGTTTATTGTCACTTATCGCATAATTACGCTCCAGCGAGAAGGAGTGAGACAACACAAAGTCCCTATTAATACAGATGGTTTCGTCTCTCATTTGAGATAGCAGCTCGTGATACTTTACGGATTTATGCGCAACACAGCGGTAACTCCTATACCTACCTTGGACACGTAAATCCGCCTCTTCTTCTTTCAGAAAGCATACCGGAATATCTTCGTCCTCTGAAAAAGCAACCAGGGTGACAAAAGCGTTCGGGCGCGCCGAGATTTGCCTTAGAAGCTCCCAGTCAACGCTAAACGTTGAAAAACCGTTCCCTTCAAGGTAACCTAAATATAACCTTAAATGGCGGTGTTCGCCCAAAACTTCCCTTCTAAAAACATCGTAGTTCTTGTTGATCATAGCTGATGAATACGTGAAATCAGTCAAAGAGCGAATTCGACCCTTGTCGTCCTCATTTTCTAGTATCTCGTATGCCTTTTCAACAAGCTTCTGCTGGTAGGGCAAGTGCACTTTGTCATAATAGAAAACGTCAATTCTACCATTACTTTCACCTGGAAAACGCGAGCATCTCCCAGCCCTCTGAACGAGAGCATCTAGGGGGGCCATGTCCGTTAATAGCCAATCTGCAGATATGTCGAGTCCAGCCTCGACGACTTGAGTAGCCACAAGAATTACGAAATCAACCCGTTCCGCGCTTGGAGTAGCGCAGCGGTCGCAGTAAACCCTTCCTTCTTCCTCCGACAGATAAACTGGAAACCCCATTTTCCCTTCACAACTTTCACATATGCCTTTCATTAACTTAATGGCGGTGCTAGACCAACGTTGCCTGTCAATCTTTGCATAGCGAGAATGTAGCAGGATGACTCTCCCGCTAACACTGCCGCCTGAAAACCTGCCGGCCAACTCGTGGTAAACACCTTGAGCCTTACTCACGGTGTTACAGACGACGAGAATACGCTTATTAGCAGCAGCATCAGGGGAAAGGGTTCTGCATATGTAATCTTTGATATCTTCCCTGTGCAGATGAACCTCCCTTACTTCCCCCCTATATGACCCAAGCCGTGAGGAGCAAACATGGCTAATAGGAGGATACTCCTCGTAACTCACACCATCAAACACAACGTTCTTGATCTGATCCGGCATAGTGGCTGTCATTACTATCGTGGGGACACCGGCCTTCGACAGCACGCGGAGAACTTTATTCATTACTAAGTGAGAATACAGGTAATCGTCTTGAATCATGTGCGCCTCATCGAAAACAACATAGGACGTGGATATTGTTCCCGCGGGAAACTCCAAGTGATGTCCCGTGCGAACCTTTCGTGCATACGCATAAATGAACGTATCAAAGGTTGACACGATCACGTCGTCGTAGAAAAAATAAGTTCCAGTCTCTCCGTGAAGCTCGCTTACGGACAACTTCGGGAGAGACTTAAGCCTACACAGGGCCTCAACGTCCGCACGGATTCTTTCCGCCTGTTGCTCTGTGAGCGAGCGGGTCGGCAACGTGTAAACCATACCTCTAGTGATCCACTCACCTGTAAAGGCTTCACCCAAGAAGGGCGCCTCCCCCACCTGAGTCTTACCGTAGCCGCATGGGAGCCGTATAAGAAGAGGAACAGTTAACTCGTCCTCCTCGAAGCGCCTCTGAAGAATATTAACTAATTCCCTTTGCAGAGGCCTCTCCTCAAACCTACGCCCCTGATGCCTCGCAACCTCCTTTAGAACATCATACCAGTCCATCAAGCTCCCCCCTAGGAAGAACTATCCTAGTCTCGCCATCACCAGTCCCATGCAACGAATACACACTATAACCATTAACGCAATCCACTAAAACCTCTGTCGGCTCAAACACCTCCCTACCCCTGCGCACCTCGCTACAGTATATTGGAAGCAAAAAATTAATCTTCATAGACTTCACGTCTTCAACTCTTTTCATGCCTACAACGCGCAAGTTAGGGTATAGTGGCTCAATAAGGTACCCCCGAGTTGCAGCATGCACCGGCTCCACCCACTTAGCAGGGTCCTCTACCGGAACATACGTGTTGACGGTAGCCCTCGGACCAACCTCCTTCAAACCTACGTGCTTAACAGACAACACCCCACACAGTGACTCTGTCGAGCCAACCCTGTCAATCATCCTTAAAGCCGAAAGAACCTCCTCCCGACCAACCCCGCCAAAGCTACCAGCGATGTCATCGTTAAGTTCCTCAAGGCTTAAAGCATAAACAAACTCCATCTCGCCGGAAACCACTACGTCATGCTTAAAGGCGTCATGAAACTTAGCGGCTTGATTAACGAGTCCTCCACCTTTAAGCTTAAAAATGTCAGACGTCACCCTTTTTTGCTCGATCGCCGGCACAACACGCAGAATCTGCGACGTCTTAACCAGCGGGGATAAGGGCCTCACAAACCCGTAAGAGCAAGACTCCACCGCATCCATGAGAAGTTCACGCGCCCGCTTCTCTCCAATTGGCACCTCACCCCCCTCCACTCCCAGTACTACCCCCACACCCTTAGCCAACGCTCCAAGAATCGTGCGTGGAGGAGGCAACCTCGGAGACAACCTAATCCCCCAAGCATCCTCGTATCTAACGTGAAAAAGAGGGAGGAAAACCCTAACACTGAATACTTCCATCTTATACCTCTCCTACCCTCTCTAGAAGCCCAATGATCTCGCTAAACCCATCGGCGGCCTTCTCCACCATTTTCAACTCAAATGAGTCACTTTTCCCCTCACTATACCTTTTTTCCTTAGACCACACATACATCGTCACATTGCTCCTCATAGCCTTCGACACACTATGATAAAGCCTAGCATTCTCCTCAACGTACTCCGAGTAAATTGGATGTATTGGGGCAGGTATCACCTTATCGCTCAGCACGGTTACCACCTCCAAAACGTCCGCCACAGGCAACGCCCTCGCCAAGGACGCACCGCAAGAACCAGTCACCAATGGAATATACGCCTGAAGAGCCACCTTCCGGCGCTCCCTCCTCTCTTTCTCGTTAATCTCCTTCTTATCAGTGAAAGAGTAGCCTATATGCTTAAGGTCAAGTAGTGAAACAAAACCGTAAACTCCTGCGGCATAAGATCTCGGATAAGGCATCTGCCACCTTCTTAACTCATCCAAATCTACATTCATCCTTTTAGCAGCGTTCTCAGTTATTTCACGGATATTTCTGGTATGCTGCACGACTCTGAATGGTGTAGGTAGACCAAAAGCCTCGACAACTTCATCGTTAAACAATGGCAGCATCCATGAAAACTTCACCATTGACTCCCTTCTTAAAACAGGGTTCGCCCTCAGGAAACCGTGAACGTCCTCTCCGGCACAATCCTTAATTATTTCAAACTCGCTACGAGCCTTCCCGCTTTTCTCACTAGGTATACGAATAGCCTCTAAGTTCTTGCACAAATCACAGAAACACACTTCACCTCCCAGTTCAACCATGTTCGCAAAGTGCCACCGCTTGATCATGAGCCCGCTAACCGCAACAGCCTCCTCAAAAACCGTCCATCCACCATCCTTTCCACGATAAATAACTGGAACCCTCCTTATCTCCTCAGCCCTCTCGTTGTTAAGGTCATGCATATTCAAGAGAACCTTAACCGCCACACCAACATACATCTATCTCACCTCACTATGCTTTATAGCAAAGCCGACAACTAGCAACAACCATCCCCGATAGAGCCCTGATAAAATCCAGCCCCAACGAACTGTAATACTCCAAAACCATAGACTCATCCTCCTTACTAGGAAGACGCAGTTCCTCGATCTCCCTCCTACGCTCCTCATCTCTTCCAATCACACCCAGGTCCTTGAGAGCTTTCCCGATAAGTTCAAGAAGCCTTGACCCACTACGCACAAACTTCAACTCGTAATAATACTGCTTAACCTCACAATGAACAACCAAATAATGGAATAACTCAGCTACACGCTTCACAGCGTCGTCCTTAACAGCCTTAATAAGCTCCTGAGAGACATGCGAACCCATAAAACCCCACCTCACCACACATCAAATTTCCAGATTTTATCCTTAAAAATTTTTTTGAAGAAATTTTGCTCAAAAACATTGTAATGAACATCAAACCCCAAATTCAACTAGCACCCCCTACAGACCCTATACGCTTCACACCCCTCACACTTCGAAGCGTTCAGCGATGGCGGCGGCACCTCCTCCTCAAGGACAATTCTCCTGATCCTCGACAACACCTCAATAACCTTAAGCTTAACTTTCTCAGTTATCTTCACTTCCCTCACCACTTCTCCGTCAGGATACTCTATAACCCCCCGCACCACATCCAATCCGAAGTGCTCCTCCAACAGGAGGGCGTGCGCCGCAAGCTGAAGGTAGTGCCCTGAATATACCCTCTCCCACCTCCCAAACTTAACCTCGACAGGGATAACCTCACCCCCCTCATACTTGAGATAGTCCACTACGCCCGCAAGCCCAAGCCTCTCTGAGAAGAGATACATGCTGAAGTACGCCCCGCCACTCCTCTTCCTTCTGGACTCAAGCTTCAAGTGCTCCTCCCTCCCACGCTCCATCTTAACCGTCGGCTTAACCCTAGCCCTCAAAACATACCTGAAATAGACCTTCCTTTTGCAGTAAGCGTACTGCCTCACGTCCTCAGCGGTGAAGAACACGCTCAAGTCACCACCACCTCCTCGGCCTCAGCCGCCTCCACCAGCCTCGCAACGATGATAACGTCCTCATAGCACCTCATGCAAACAGGGATAATCCTCACATCGCAAGGGTTCCCCTCAACCAGCCTCCTGAGCTCTATAGCCAGCATCTCAGCCACATTCCTACTAACATCACCAACGAAGACGCTCTTCTGCATCCTGATGAACCCGTACTCCATCAAGGTCAAAGCCACACGCTCCCTCAACCTGTCATCCGTAATATCATAGACAACCACGAACACCACAAACCCCCCTAATGCCAAGTGAAAACGTAGGGCTCATACTTCGGAGCCTTACCCAGAAGGTAGCGCGCTATCATCCTAGCCTGCCTGAAAATAACGTTCTCCAGGGGAGCAGAGCCCCCGTCAACCCTCACCTCCCCCCTAAACCTCTCGTTCAAAGCCCTCAGCAGCACCTCCTTACCTTTCCCCCCAAGGACAACCCTGCCCTCCTCAAAGCCGAAATCCTCCCTTCCAAGAGCTCCCTTAGAGAAAAGTGAAACCACAGCCCTATCAACGGCGGGCTGCCTAAACTCCTCCGAAAGGTCAAGCATCAATGATGGCTTACCAGACCTGTCAGCGTGAAGAAAGCCGGCGTAAGGCTCAAGGCCACAGGCAGCGATAGCCGACAGGCACCTCCCGTTAAGCATAGTGTAGCCATAACTCAAAGCGGCATTCACAGGGTCCCTAGGAGGCCTCCTCTCACGCCTCTCAAACCCAACCCCCTCCGGGAGCAGCAGGCGCAAAGCCTCATAGTAAACCCTAGTCCCCTCAGCCTCCAAACCCATAACCTCAAACCTCACATCGTCAACACTCCCACCCTCAACCCTCTCAACCTCACAAGCAACCCCGAAAATCTCTGAGGCGGCAGCCTCAAGAGCACCAGCAAGCTCCCCATCACTCCTACCCCTACTAGCCGCAAAGTAGCGGAGAAGCTGAGCCTTATTCACAAGCCCACCCCTAACAAACCCCTTAGCCAAATGAACACCCCTTTCATCGTCGTAAGCAGCCATCTGCTCCCTCCTAGTCAAAACAGTCCCATGCATAAAGAACCCGTGAAGCAAAGCAACAGGCCTCCAACCACACATGAAAAGGACAGGAACACCATTCTCAGCCAAAAGCTGAACAGCCTCGCTCGAAAACGAAACTCTACCCGAAACAATAACCTCACTAAGCTTAGAGACGGGGACCTCACTCAAAACCTCACCATTAAGCGTAACCCTAACCAGCCTACCCCTACGCCCAACCCTACACCCATGAGTCGAAACCTCAAGAATCAAACCCGGCACCCCCTAGACCTCACACAGCAACGGCAAACCCCGAAGCGACGATAAATCCAAAACATAAACACCACACTCACCCACATCAAAGAAGGCAACGTTACCCCTAGCGTAGACAAGCCTCCCCCCAAACACCCTCGGCCCACGCACAACACCAGCAACCTCAAACCCCGGAC
>JAHLWW010000039.1 GCA_019057715.1 Candidatus Jordarchaeum sp. JNZ_1113 | reverse complement strand
CGACTAGAATGCGTCCCTCATGAGGTTTTACTCCTGCAAAAATCCTAGCAGCTAAATTCTTATCCTTCGCGGATTTGATCCTCTCCTCTATCTCCTGCCAAGAATAGTTTTTCTTTCTGGCTGAAATCACAGCTTCGAGCAGTTGACTTACGAGGTGAATGTTCTCATACAACAGATTCCCATATCTGCGATACTTTTCCTCAGCCTCGATCATTTTCTGAAGAGTTTCCCTTTGCGTCTCTAGCATTCTCTGAATTTTGTCTTCCTCTTCACGCGCTTCTCCTCTCAGTTCTTCCTCAACAATCAACTCCTCTCTCTTAGAATAAAACTCATCCGCAGCTTTGTTAAAACTTTCAAACTCTTTCCATGAGAACTCCCCCCCACTATAAGTTTTTAGCTTCACAGGAGAAACAATAATCGCTTCCTCGCTTCTAAGAACTATACCCGAATTAATCCCCCCCTCAACCTCCTCTAATAATCCTTTCAGTGTCTCAAACAAAGTGCGTGTTTCATCGTCTGAAAGCAAGCTTACATCTCTTTCTTTTTCAATACCGCTTCTTATGCACGCTTCTTCAGCTAAAATACTTCCAATGCTGAGGTTTCTAACAAGGATGGCTGCAATCTTCCCTTTACTTCCAGCTAAAACTTCTCTGAACTCCTCAAAACTTATATTTCGAGGATCCTTTCCTCTAGAAGGAGGAAAAAGGTAGCTTTTTTTGGGGAGAATGTCTCTGTCTTTCATCGAAGCGTATTTTTCCGCTACAATTATTTTGCCCTCTTCGTCAAGAAGCACGATATTGCCGTCCCCGAAAAGCTCAAAAACCAGAGTCACTCTATTTTTAGCAAAACCGACATTTAGCATTACAACTCGATCAAAATCATATTGCTGCACAGAGAGGATCCTACCATGCTTCAAGTGTTTTCTGAGCGTCATGCAGAATGGTGGAGGAAACCTAGGCTTCACCCTTTCATACCATGTAAGGTGAATTCTTCTACCTGGCTCTACGAGAAGTTGAAAATCTTCATTGCTCGTTCGTACCCTGAAAATGAAGATCCTGTTAATCTGATAGACGTTTCGTATTCTGCCACCAACCAGCATCCTATTCAGCTCGGATACTATTGCCGCAATGTCAAGGCTCGACATAGCTTCCAACAAAACCCCTCCTAGGAGGTGATATATCAATGAAAAAATTCTCCTTAAGACTAAAGGAAAAATGGACTGCACAGCCACCTAAGGAAAAAATATGGTGGGTTAGAAACCTTATGGCGATGGCGGCGTCGTTAGTAAGCACACTAATAAAGCCAGTTCTTAATCCGCCCATCTCCGAGTTATTATTTGCATCCTCTGCGTCCGCTGTAGCTGCGCTTTTAGGAATCTTCTTCTTCATTATACTTCCATTCATATTTTCACGCTTCTTCTTAAAAATAACTCCCGAACAAGTTGGAGGTTGGCCTCCGTTTTTCACATCCGGCCTCATCACTTCTTTCTTCCTTTGGCTTACTTTATGGACGGCGGCGTATAACCTTCTAGCAGCCTAGCCGGTTTTTATTGTTCATCTACGAAACCTTAAACACAACCAAATCTTTTAAAAGGAGTATCTAAGCCACTACATAATAGAACGTAACGAAAAACTCTCCTGATGATGGAGATGATTTGAAATGTCTAAAGAAAAAATAGGGAAAATTGTAAGGGTGTCTGGCCCCGTCGTTGAGGCTGAAGGACTTATAGGCGTTCAGATGTATGAAGTCTGCATGGTTGGCGAGGAACGACTGATAGGGGAAGTAAACAGGGTTGAAGGTGACAGAGCAACGATACAAGTGTATGAGGAAACTTCAGGTTTAAAGCCCGGTGAGCCCGTCATAGCGACGGGGATGCCTCTTTCCGCGGAACTTGGCCCGGGCTTAATAGGGCAAATTTTTGATGGTATACAGCGTCCTCTTCCAAGAATAAAAGAAGCAACAGGCGACTTTATAAGGAGAGGAGCAATTGCCGAAGCACTCCCGAGAGACAAAAAATGGCATTTCACCCCTCTCGTTAAAGAAGGAGAATATGTGGTTCAAGGCCAGATAATAGGTAATGTCCCTGAGAAAAAACTGGTGACGATACGAATTCTAGCTCCCATCGGTGTAAGTGGAAGGATAGTCGAAATAATGCCTGAAGGAGATTACCTCGTGACAGATACCGTTGCGAGAATAGAGGTACGAAGAGGAGTAATCCATGATGTAAAGTTGATGTCGAAGTGGCCTGTAAGGCAGCCGAGACCAGTCCTAAGAAAACTAGAGTCTTCTGTGCCACTTGTAACCGGGCAAAGAATAATCGACACGTTTTTCCCTGTGGCAATGGGCGGCACAGCGGCTATACCGGGAGGTTTTGGAACCGGTAAAACCGTCATGCTTCACCAGTTGGCAAAGTATGCTTCAGCAGACATAATAGTATATGTCGGTTGCGGGGAACGCGGAAACGAAATGACCGAGGTGCTGGAAGATTTCCCGAAGTTAGAGGACCCTCGTACTGGGGAGCCGTTAATGAACAGAACAGTCCTCATAGCCAACACTAGCAATATGCCCGTAGCTGCCAGAGAAGCTTCAATTTACACGGGGATTACGATTGCGGAATATTTCAGGGATCAAGGGTATCACGTGGCGCTTATGGCTGACTCCACTTCAAGGTGGGCTGAAGCTCTCCGTGAAATAAGCGGCAGGCTTGAGGAAATGCCTGGAGAGGAAGGGTTCCCTGCATATTTAGGCTCTAGGCTTGCAGAATTTTACGAGAGAGCTGGACGCGTAATAACTCTAGGCTCTACAGAGGATAACCCAAGGTATGGCTCAGTCACAATATGCGGCGCAGTTTCTCCTCCTGGAGGAGACTTTAGTGAGCCAGTTACGACAAACACGCTGCGTGTAGTTAAAGTCTTCTGGGCACTTAACAAGGATTTAGCAAGCAGAAGACACTTCCCCGCCATACATTGGCTTCAAAGCTACAGCCTTTACCTAGAAAACTTAGAAGATTGGTTTAAGCGTGAGGTTAGCTCAGAGTTCTCCGAGTTACGTAAAGAGGCCATGTTCCTTCTACAACGTGAAGAAGAACTTAAAGAGATCGTCCAGCTAGTTGGTCCAGACGCTTTGCCAGAAAGTGAACGCGTAATCCTTGAAGCTGCCAGAATGATAAGAGAAGACTATCTACAGCAGTCAGCCCTCCACCCAGTTGACACTTTTTGTGACCCAAAGAAATCATATCTCATGCTGAAGACAATAATTACATTCTATCACATGATGCGCGACAGCGTAGCTAAGGGTGTTTCGATATCAAACGTTCTAAATCTTCCAGTGAGAGACGAGATTGCACGCATGAAATCATACCAAATGATAAGATCGAGGAGTATGTCGACTCGCTTATTGAGAAAATCGAAGAAGCATTCAAAAACATTGTTGTAGAAACCGCAATTTAAATTTGTTTTCAATCAAAAATTTCCTTTTTTTTATTATGTATTATCGAGATATTCGAGAAAAAAATAAATAACTTCTTCAATATACAGTTATATGAGACGTATGATTACTGTTACTTACAGAAAATCTTTATTATAAGATTTCTTAAAGTCGATTTTGATGCCTCTCTAGGTGGCGGAAAATTTGTATGAAAATCTCGCAAGTACTGGAATTGCGGGTCTGGACTTCTTATGTGGGGGTGGAATTCCCCGAGGATCCGTAGTCCTTATTCTTTGTGATAGTGGTACTTCTCAGGATGCATCAGCTTTACTCGGTATGTTATCTCTAAACCTCCTACAGAGAGGCGAAACCGTTCTCCTAATCACCACTGATCCGCCATCTCAAACATACCCTCAGCTTTACGCTCCTGAAATCACAAGTGAGGCATTGAGAGAAAACCGTCTTTTTTACATAGACCTTTTTAGTAGCTATATGGGTGTGGCTGAGACTTCGGAATCAAACATAGAAATCGTTACAAGGACAAATGACTTGAACCACATAATGTATGTACTAAAAAAGTTCAGAAATGAAAAGCTTAAAGGAATTCCTTTTCCAGGAATGAAAGTTACTTGGATCTATAATCAATTCTCCACAACTATCTTCTCCACGGGAGACCCTGACAAGTGTTTACATTTCTTGTGGGATGTCAAGTCAAAGGTTAAACTTCTAAATGATCTTTTCTTCACATCGTTAAACCGGGAGATGCATGAACGTAGCGTTGTGGCAGCTGCAGAGCATATCGCTGACACTGTAATAGAACTTAAGAGCTTTGAGGCTAAGGGAATAACTAAAAGTTTTATTACCGTAATTAAGAACGCTGGTTTACCTTGTGTCCGCGTAGCGACACCATACTCCCTGAAGTTTAGGGAACGGGAAGTTCTTATCGGAAATGACATACTTTCCTCTTTTGATTCTATAAAAACAACAGTGACCATGGACGCTGAAGGTAGCATTAGAAGCCAGATAATAGGTGAGTTTGGACGTATAACGATTTTGCCAGCGATATTCCTTCATGAAATCGTGAGAAAAGGCGTAGAAGAAAACGTGATCGATCGGATCGGATCTGTTCTAGAAAGCGCCGGCTACCGTATAGCCTATAGAACTATCCGCCGGCTTCGCGAGGCTTTTCCATTCGCTGAAGACGAACTTTTTATTAGAGGGCTAGATACTGCTAGCCTAGCCGGCTGGGGGCTTGTCGAAGCAGACATGAGAAATGCCCCCTCAATGATAAAGGTAAGAGTTAAAAACTCGATAATGGTTCAGCCGGGAAAAATATACAAAACACCAATATGCTTTAATTTCAGGGGAATCATAAAAGGTTTAGCAGAAGCAGTTTACGAAATTCCATATACCGTTGAAGAGGTTGAATGCGCAGCCTGTGGAAGCGAAAACTGCGTATTTATGGCAAAACAAAAAATATAAAAGTTAAATCGTAATTTTTACTTCGAAATTATTTTATTTTGACTGTCGAACCTCTTTAGCACTATCTTTGTTGTGGTTCTTTCAACTCCCCTTACGCTTCTGATTGCCTCTATGCGTTCGTTCAACTCGCTCATATTCCTTGTTTGAACGTAAACCACTATGTCGTACTCCCCACTCACTTCAAATGCGTTTTCCACTCCGGGGATATTTATGATCCTTCTTATTATGTTCGTCGTGTAAACATGCGACTCGACCTTCACTAAGACGATCCCCATAACTCCTTCAGGCGTTACGCCTCTGACGTTTCGTCCTAACACCTCTTCTGCTATAGCTAAAATGTCAGCGTTCTCTATGCGCTTTTTCTTATCTGAAAGCTCCTTTATCCTCCTAGTTATTTTCTCCAGTTGCTCCTCATTTACTTCTACTCCTAGCTCGTCCAGCTTTGCTTTAACAGCATGCTTTCCAGCATATCTATCTACGACTATTTTTCTGCTTCTTCCCAAGATTGACGGGTCAAACGCTTCATACGTGCTCGGGTCAGCTAGAACGGCAGCTACGTGAACTCCTGCTTTATGGGAAAACGCGTTACTTCCAACTATTGGGGTGTGAGGAGAAAGGTATACGCCACTATATCTTTCAACCATGCTTGAGAGCTCAGTTAACATGTGAAACTTTATTCCGGGATCTATTCCCATTAATACTTTTAACGCAACAGCTACATCCGAAAGAGGTGCTATGCCTGCTCTCTCTCCAAGCCCATTTACCGTAACATGAACCACATTTGCTCCGGCCTTCACTCCTGCGAGAGAGTTGGCAACAGCTAATCCTAGATCGTTATGGCAGTGCACGTCAAGTCCTGCACCCTTTAGCTTTTCGGAAAGAAAAGATACAAGCTCATACATACTATCTGGGGTCATTATTCCTACTGTATCCGCCACGCTTATTCTGTCTGCTCCCGCCTCTATAGCTGCTGAGCAAATCCTAACTAGGTATTCCCTTTCAGTCCTAGTTGCATCCTCAGGGGTAAACCTCACTTTAACTCCATGCTCTTTAGCATACTCAACTGCTTCAATTACTCTCTTAATAATTTCCTCTTCATTTAACTTAAATTTCGTTTTTCTATGTATAGGTGACGTCCCCATAAAGATGGCTACTCGGTCAACTCCGCAATTAAGAGCTAAGTCTACGTCTTCTTTAACCGCTCTGACGTGAGCAATAACCTCTGCTTTCAGCGACTCATTTGCTATTCTTTTAACAGCCTCTTTGACTCCTTCCGAAACCATGGGGGACCCTGCTTCGATCATGCCGACGCCAACTTCGTCCAGCATTTTCGCAATCTCAAGTTTCTCCTCTATGGTGAATGATACGCCCGGCGTCTGCTCTCCTTCACGAAGCGTTGAATCCAGCAGAATAACCTTTTTGTTCATTTTTCACACGCAAAACCATTAATTTGCCGAGCCATTAAAAAACGAAACCTTATATCCTTTTCTATTTCACTAATCTTTCCCTAAGAACAGGGAAGACACAGTCTTTTTGACTTTCAAGCTGTCGAAAGATTCGACATCATTTAAATATAAGTCGTTCTTTTTGCCGATGTTTCTGAAAGATTCATAAAACTTTATCTAAGATAAATTTTTGATGTCTTTAGAGGTTGTGCAGTCAGTTCCCTTCAAATAGAAGAACGCCGAGATAGACAAGTTGCTTTCTGATTATCAAGAAATTGTTAATGCCTGCATAAAGAAACTTGTAAAACTAAGGACTACGTCGCTAAAGTCGCTTCACGATGCCATATATGTGGAGCTTAAACGTAAATATTCATACCAAATCAGCTTTTACGTTACGGCTTACAGAGTAGCAATTGGAGCCGTTAAGGCTTGGAAGAAGAGAGGCGGAGAGGTTCCAGAGGTTAAGAGTCTGTTCGTGAAGGTTTCCCCCTTAGCCTACAAGTTTGATGGTGAAACCATAAGGATTTCGGTTAAGCCGAGAAAACTTGTCCATTTAAAGCTCCTTTTTGGAAGCTACCAGAGGAAGTTCGTTGATGCATGGAAGCGTGGAGAGCTAAAAATTGGGGAAATCATAATAAACGAGCAGTACGTCCTCATACCCTTTAAATGGGTTGTCAACCTCTTAGAGCCTAAAGGAGCTATTGCATTGGACATAAACGAGGAAAACATAACGGCGCTGGCAACCGATGGAGGCTCCTCCGTCATTGATACTTCCGAGATTAAAAGAAAAGGATACGTTCAGCATACTTTGAAAAGAGAAAGCGAATCCAAATGAAAGTTGCTAAAGGGACAAAAACCTACAAATGGCTTATGAAAAAGTATGGGAAAAAAGAGAGAGCGGCAAGATTAAAGACGCCCTCCACAAGCTATCTAAAGCTATAATTAACAAATGTAGAGGCTACACGATAGTCTTTGAAGACCTTAAGGGGATGAGAAAATCAACGAATAAGAAAGGGAAGCGATACAACAAGTTTAAGGGAAAGGTTCAGAGATGCTCCATCAACTCTAAGCGTTTCAAAAGGTTGTGGAATGCCATGCCGACAAGAAGGCTACAGTTCTATGTTGAGTATAAAGATCTGCTCAACGGCTCCACAACCTCTTATGTTGATAGGAGGAAACGTCTAAAATCTGCTCGGTATGTGGCTCAATCATAAAGCCGAAAGAGCAGAGCTCCCGAAATGCGGAATAGATAGGCATATGGATGCGTGTAGAAATCTGCTTAGAAAATTCCTCCAGGATGTGAGGAGTTTCAGGCTCCCTTGAAAGCTCCATGATGTGGATGAAGTCCGCCCTAACAAGCCTTGCGATGAGGACAAGCGGATGGACAGGAACGGAGAGGCTGAAGATTCGACAGCTGAAAGACTCATATTTAAGGATGTCGAATCTTTCGACAGCCTGTGACTTTGATAAATTCACAAGGAGAGATAACGCGCTTGTCTGAGAACATAACTTGTTTAAACGGAGAGAGGTTCGATGCTTATTGACGAGCTGTTGCCCGAACGTCCTGAAGACTTTAGAGACACATGGCATTAAGAAGTTATACTCGCCTCAAGAAGCTGCTGTGAGAAGCTGTGTGCCTAATGGGCGGAACGCTGTTTTGGCTTGCGCTGACTGCTGCTGGGTAAGACTCTCATAGCAGAGCTTTGTATGATTAAGAAAGTCTTGGAAGGTGGGTGCGCTCTTTATTTGGTTCTACTACGTGCCATCGCGAACGAGAAGTTTCAGGAGTTTTCGAAGTGGAATAGCTTAGGTAATGTCGGAGTTTCAACGGGAGACTACGACTCTGTGAAGTATGAGCTGGAGGAATTTGACGTATTAGTTTGCATTAACGAAATGGCTGACGCTTTAATGAGGCAAACTCATCCATTTTTCTAAGGTCAATGTTGTGGTTGCAGATGAAATGCACCTTCTAAGTGACCCTTCCCGTGGTGCAACGCTCGAAATAGTTCTCACTAGGCTGAAAAATTTGCTCCTTCTCCTCAAATCCTAGCTTTAAGCGCAAAAATAAAGAACGCTGACGAGATCAGCGGGTGGATTGGCGGCGCTCATATATTTAGTGATTGGCGTCCTGTTCAACTAAAGGAATGCTTTTTCTTTGATGAGCAACCGAGTTTAGCGATGGGACCTCCTCTATTGTTGAGGAGAGTACAAGTGATGCCGCAGTATATTTAGCTGCTAATACCGTTAAGAACGCTTGTCAAGCGCTCATTTTTGAGGCGACTAGGGAGGATCAATGACTGTAGATAGCGCCTCCTCTAATATTTCATCGCTCACCTTCTTACAAGGCAAGAGAAGCGTTCCCTCAGAGAGATCATTGCGGAGTTGGTTGCTAGCGGTGAGAAAAACAAAATTTCAGAAGTTCACATCGGCAATCGAAAAAGGCGTAGCTTTTTCATCATGCTGGATTAAGTACTCCCCAAAGAAGAATAGTAGAACATGGCTTCAAAGGAAAACCTGATTAAAGTAGTTTGTGCAACGCCAACTTTAGCTGCGGGTGTTAACCTTCCAGCAAGACACGTAATAATCAGAAATTACAAAAGAAGCCGAAGGTGGAATGAACGCCTATACCTGTTTATAAGCAAATGGCTGGTAGGGCTGGAAGACTAAAATATGATGTGGTTGGTGAAGCAATCTTAGTAGCTAAAAACACTAAGGAAAATCACTTCTTTTGAAACGTTACGTGAAAGGGGAGCCACGAAAGAGTAGAGTCCAAGCTTTCATCCGAGAACGCTCTCAGATGTCACGTTTTATCTCTAGTGGTATCCGGCTATGTAAATGGCCGAGGAAGAACTTCTTAGCTCTTTAGTGGAAGTTTCTACGCTTATCCGCAAGGCGGATACATAAAGATACTCCCAAAACGATAAAGAACGTATTAACGTTTCTTTCGAACAACGGGTTTCTAAAAAATCTCAGACAGAAATTTAGCGGCATCCCCACTAGGAAAGCGTGTTGCAGAAGTTTACGTAGACCCATTATCCGTGATTAAGATAATCAACGGCTTAAGATTCCCGCCTCCCTTAGAAATAAACTATCTATACTTGTTATGCACCACGCCGGATATGCTGCGGCTTTACCTTACAAAAGGATTACCAGTTTTCCACGATTGTAGAAAATAACAAAGACTTTTTCATGACAGAAGTACCGAACTATGAATCTGATCCGGCGAAGTACGAACGGCTCCTTTTTAGAGGTCAAGACCGCCTTTCTACTAAGAGTGGATAGGTGAGGTCGATAAGGACGAAGTAGTGGACTTTCTCGTTGTCGGTGTGGGAGATACTTATCCTTTAGTCGAAATAGCCAGAATAGTTGACGTATGCAGCAAGTGAAATAGCAAATATACTAGACATGACCGATAAAATTCGTTTTCTCGGAAAAATGCATGAACGGGATAAGGTATGGCATCAAAGAAGAGTTACTGGACATCGTGAAGTTGAATGCGTAGGCAAAGTTAGAGCTAGGATGCTGTTTAATGCAAGTGTACGTTCCATTGATGACTTAAACCTATCTTCCTCGAAAAACTAGCTAGCCTACAAAAATAGGGTCCTGAAACGGCAAGAAAAATAAAGGATCAAGTCTCTAGCGGGGAAAAGAAAGAATTAAAGACTTGAAGATTAAAGTGAGTCAAATTGGCAGAGTTCTAAATGTCAGCATAAAACCTATTGTTTCAATTAGGTTGCCTATATCGACACTCTGGATAGCTGGTCTAGAACGTACCTTCTAATTTCCTGGGGTGATGGAAGTTTTGCTACTATTTCTCCATTCTTAACTAAGGGTTGAAGCATTGCCTCCATTTTTGTTTTGCAGTTCGGGCACTCTGGAGGCACCTCATCCTTCGCTGGCTTTACAACATCAATAAAGCACTTCTTGCATCTCCAAACTTGTTTTTTACCTCCAAGCTTCCCTCTTTTCGCAACAGGCTTTCTTGAAATTTCCACAATATCCAAAGCGAAGTCTATTACCGGAGAATTGCTGCACCATGTCCCTACACCAAACCCATCAACCCCAGCATCGCTGAGCTGCTTTATTTCCTCTTCCCCTATACCGCCTGAAACAAGGATCTTAACGTTAGTATATCCCCTCAAGTTTAGTTCCCATCTAACCTCTCTTACTATTGACGCAAAGTCTCCTCTCCTGCTACTAGGAGTGTCCAGGCGTACACCCCAAAGTCTACCTCCAAGCGCCTCAGCCGCCATTATTGTCTCGGCCTTCTCATCAAACCACGTATCACATAACGCTATTCTTGGGATATCAGCGGGTAAAGCTTCATCAAAAGCCTTCCATGCTCTAACCTGGTCGCCAAACACTATTATGAGCGCGTGAGGCATTGTTCCGCTCGGCCGGATACCCAGCTCTTCCGCTCCTAGAACACCAGAGACACCATCCAGCCCGCCTATATAGCAACAGTAATCGATCAGTGGACTGATTGCTGGGTGCATACGCCTGATTCCGAAGGAAAGAATAATCTTGTCTGGAGCCAGTTTACGCAGCCTCGCAGCTGAGGTCGCAATACCCGATGCCTGACATACGAGTCCAAGCAAAGGTGTTTCAAACAAGGCAAACTCGCCATAAGCTCCCTCCACAAACATGACGGGTTCTCGAAACCCTCCATAGTCACTTGCTTTAAAAATGGTCCCCTCAGGCATCGAGTAAACATTAACTTTTTTTCCCTCCATTAAGTGCGCTACTTCGGATACGCCTGCCAGTACCGCCCAAGGCCACCCCCTCGGTAATGAACCCGTTGTCACCTCAGCCGTCACATTTACGCTATCAAGCCCATTTTTCTTTAAAACCTCAATGGTTCTTAAAAAATAAACATCCGTTGTTTTACCAGCCTTTATTTCCTCCTCTGTCGCTATCTTAAACTTCTTCATGCACGCTACCCTCCTTCCTGTTAAAATTTCCAGTACGATTTAAGAACCTGCTTTACCTCTTCAACCCTCCTTTTTACTCTATCTAACCCCACCCCCTCAACTTTCTTGTCATCCCATGACCTGTCTATCCCTGAAATAAGGCATATTATATTCGCTATGCTTTTTGGTATAGCTGAAAGACTATATCCTCCCTCAAGCACGAAAACGATTTTCCCGCCATTTTTCTTTGCAGCATCGAGAAGAACGCCTGCCACTTCACGATGCCCAACAGATGTAAGTTTCATCGAAGTTATCGGGTCAGAGTAATGAGTGTCGAAACCAGCAGAAACCAATATGAACTCTGGCCTATAATCGTCCACTATCGGCATCATAACCTCCTCAAGAGCGTAAAGATACTCTTGGTCCCCCGTTCCAGAAGGAAGAGGAATATTAACAGTGTATCCTTCCCCCTCTCCATATCCTACTTCCTCTAGCCAGCCGGTTCCTGGATAGATACCCCACTGATGGAGGCTTAAATAGAGAACCTCACTGGACTCATAAAAAGCATTCTGAGTTCCATTTCCATGATGGCAGTCTATGTCCACAATCATTATCCGCTTAAAGCCCTCTTTAAGAAGGATACGGGCGACAATCGCTATATTGTTAAATATGCAGAACCCATGCCCACTCCCCCTTTCTGCATGATGCCCTGGTGGGCGAACAAGGGCAAAAGCATTATCAAATTTTCCCTCAGCGACAACCCTAGCAGCCAGTATTCCGCCCCCCACAGCCCTCAAAGCAACCTCGTAACTCCCCTTAGTAACTACTGTATCTGGGTCAAGCATGCCTCCGATGTCGGAAAGCGCGCGGACATATTCAATATACTCTACGTCATGATTAAGCATAACCTCCTCAATACCCGCCCTCTCAGGCTCTAGTACCTTCACCTCAGGAGCTCTCAGAACCCCCTCTTCCTCCAAAAATCGCATAACAGCCTCTAACCGTCTCTTGTTCTCGGGATGATCGTCAACACCATGGTTGAGATATTCTGAGTGATAGATCACGGCGGTTCGAGCCAAAATAATTCACCACGTAACCTCTTTAAGCTAACTCCTACCAAGTCCACTTTAAAATTTTCCTTTAAAGAATTTCCTTGTCAAAACGCGAAAATTCTGAATTTGGTGGGGGCGCCGAGACTTGAACTCGGGACCGCTTACGCTAGCAGTGCAGAAAGTGGTTCTACACTGCTCTGCGCCCCAGGCAGGACTCACGCCCCTCTTTGAGGGTATTGCACCCCGGTAGGAGAGCACCTATCGGGTTCATACCAAGTTCTCCTATCGGAGGGCAAGCCACCGATACCTA
>JAHLWW010000038.1 GCA_019057715.1 Candidatus Jordarchaeum sp. JNZ_1113 | reverse complement strand
TTCTTATAGACAGCAGTCCAACAACCGCCAGTATCATTGCCTGAAGAAAGAAGAGCCTTGAAATTCCCAGGTAGGCTGCCACTAGACCACCCGTAATGGGGGCGGCGGCGTAGCCGCTACTCCAAGATATGCCAAACAGGCTTGATGTTAAGCCATAGTTCTTGAGGGAAGCCTCGTCTAGGGAGTCTAAAATTAGGGGGGTTATCGGGGTGAAGGCGACTGCTGACGCGGCCCCAGTAAGGCATAGGACAAGGTAAACTTGGATGGCGTTGCTCGCCAATGGTATTAGGGCTGTTGAGGCCGCTAGGACGATGAAGCCAGGAATGATAAACGTGCGCCTTCCATACCTATCAGAGAGACGGCCTATGAATGGCTGAAGAACAGTGAATGAAAGGGAGGAGATGCTTATCGCTAACCCAATCTCAGCTGTGGACATAGCTATACGTCCGCTAAGGTAGGATGGGAGAAGGGGCTCCATCGCTCCATAAAGAGACGAGATGGCTGCTTCAGCTACAAAGAGAAAGAGAATGTTTCGAACGGATAAAACGTTCCTGATGGCTGAAAGCGGAGGAGTTGATGGCACTCTAACTACGGGTGTCTTAAGCTTAAACAACATGTAGCATCCTAAGGTGAGGGAAACGCCTGCAACAGTCAAGAAAGGAAGTGAAAAACTTATTTCGGCAAGAGCGCCGCCGAACGCCGGCCCCACTATTGAGCCGCTAGCTGTGAACGCGTTAAACAACCCTATTTTTTCTCCCCGCTCACCCGTGTATATGTCCGCTACTAGAGCACTAAGCGATGACCACATCAAAGATGCTGCTAGCCCTTGAATGGCTCTAAGAAATATGAGGGCAGGTATGCTTCCAGCTAGAGGGAAAACGGCGAAAGATGCTGATAGAAGCAATATGCCTAAGATTATGAAGGGACGCCTCCCATACTTGTCAGAGAGGAAGCCGAAGGGCAACGCTGACGCAAGATGGACTACCGCGTATGATGAGAATATCAGCGTTAAGTCAACTTCATCGGCGCCAAGCGCCGTAGCGTAAAGCGGGAGTAGGGGGACTATGACGCCGTACCCCAAATAGTCAATGAAGCCTGAAGCCGAGCATAAGGCGAGCACTATTCTCCTGGAAGTCTGCTCCAAGCAACCGATCCTCCATTACACTGCGAAGATTGGTCTTTGAGATACTCGTAATGGGTAAGGTAGGGGTCTGAACGGCTTTCCTGCAACATCGGCTTTCAGGCGCTCCCTTAACTCCTCAAACGTTAACTCTCTCTCGGCTCGTTCAGCTCTAATTCTAACCTTTAACTTGCCTCCTTCAACTTCCCTGTCTCCTATCACCACCACGTAGGGTATCCATTCCTCCTCAGCCTGTCTCACCCTTCTGCTCACCGTCTCGCTTCTGTCATCCACGTCGACCCTGAAATCTCTGAGCTCGTCAGCCAGCTTCTCAGAGTACTCAATATGCCTCTCCGATACGGGGATCAGCCTGACCTGCACTGGGGAGAGCCAGACGGGAAGCATGGGCGCCTTGCCTTCCTTCCTCATCTTAACTGCAGTGTCGAAGAGCGTATAGAGGTATCTTTCAATGGTCCCTATTATCGCCGTGTGTATTATGTAGGGATATTTTTCCTCACCGTTTGCATCAATATACTTTATGCCGAACCTTCTGCTGTTGCCGAAGTCTATTTGCACTGTTCCGATCTCCCTAGGCCTCCCTAGGTCGTCTAAGATGTGGTATTCGACGTTTATATACCAGTAGTAGTTGACTCCCGGAGGATAGAAGCAGAGGAGAAGGTTCTTCTCTCGCGTCTTCGCCAACTTGAGCACTTCATCCTTATTTTTTCTGTAGAACTCCTCAGAGGTCAAGTTCACTAGCAACTCGTAATTTCTCCCAAGGGACTCCATTTCCCTAAATATTCTTTCATTTATCTTGTGGAACCACTCCCACGCTTCCTTTTCATCACGACAGATAACGTGGAGGTCTGGCATGTGGAGCTTTCGCGTCCTGAAGCAAAGCAGGAGCTCGCCGCTCTGCTCTAGCCTGTAGCTATCAGCAACCTCGAAGACGCCGAAGGGAAGGTTCCTGTAGCTTATCGTCCAGTCCTTGAGCATCGAAAACTGCTGGTGGCAGGCAGCATACCGCATAACATACATTCTTCTTTCCACTTCGAGCTGGTAAAGCCTGTCACCGAAGAGCTCGGCGTGCTCTCTCACAGGCTTCCTCGAAAGGTCAAACATGTTCGTTCCCCTAACAAAGTACACGGGGATGCCGAGCTCCCTAACTATCTGGCTGGAGTAGTCAGCTACAAGGCTGAAGAGCAAGTCTCCTGCAGGACCAAACCTCATGTGGCCCCTGTCAGAGAATTCCTCCCAGTTCATCTGGAACTTCTTAACAATGGATATGAACTCGGGCTCTCCGGGAATCCCCTCGCCGCTCTTGCCAAGCGCTTCTCTCTCCACAAGCACAGCGAACTCGTCCCTAGCCGCCGTGGCAAGATAATCCTCGGGGCTCACCTCCTCACCACTCGGAGTGACTACGAGGAAACGCTTAGCTCCCTTAACCGCTTTAGCTTCCTCCCTCGGCCTAACTTCCCTTGAGAGCTCTGAGAGAGGGTGCCCCTTGCACAAAATATTAAAGGATTTGTAGTATCCGAAGGGGGCTCTGAGCACGGAGTAATACTTTGAGAGAGACTCGCTTACTCCTCTGAGCACTTTTATGGCTGTTTCTGGGTCTGATAGGTTTGACGAGAGGTGAGCGTAGGGGTAAACAACTATGTTCTTGGTTCCAACTTGCTCTGCGACCCGTCTAACTTCATCCACAGCTTGGCTGACGACATCTTCCACGTTCTTCTCGTCGCCTCTTTCTACAGCTGAAAAAACAACGAGGCAATCCTTAGACGAGCCCTTCCTAGCCTCCTCTCCGATCTCTTCAGCTATAGGGGTCTTCTCGGTCACCTCATAGGAGAAAGTGTCAGCGTGTATCAGAAGCATTCTCATTCAGAGCACCCCTAAAAGAGCTTAACCCTCAAAAAGTATGCGAAGCTTATAAATGTTAACCAAAAACCACCGAGAAAAATTAGAGTACTTTGCGAGGATGACGAACACGTTCGCGTTCTCCTTTGACGGCGCCAGCCAAGAGAAGGTTAGTAAAAAGTTAAAAGTTTCCAAGATAGATTAAAAAGTATCGGCGAACTCTTGGAGGCGTTGAAGTGATAAGGGTCAGGTATACCCTAAAGGAGTCTAAGATAGTTGTTGTAACGGACTCCTACGAGGCTGTAAAAGAAGCTGTGACAGCGCTCAGGAATCACAGGAGACTTCTCGAAGCATATATTAGAAGGCACCCTGCTTTCCTTCATTCACTGGAGCCCCTGGAAGTGCGTGGCGATGCGCCAGAGGTTGCTAAGCGGATGGCTGAGGCAGCTCTTAAAGCAGGTGTTGGTCCCATGGCGGCAGTAGCTGGAGCCCTAGCTGATTTATCCGTCGAGGCAATGCTCGCCAGGACAAGGGTGGCCGTGGTTGAAGATGGAGGAGAGGTCTCCGCCAACTCGGAGAAGCCCGTAACTATAGGGATACTCGCTGGCAGGTCTTCTCTTTCCGGAAAGCTCGCGTTCCAGCTATTGAGGGAAGACATGCCTCTAGGTGTTGGGACGAGCTCAGGAACAGTTGGGCATGCTCTTAGCTTTGGCGTAGCAGACGCCGCAACAGTGGTGGCAGAAAATGCTGCGTTGGCAGACGCTGCAGCGACCGCCGTTGGCAACGCTGTCAAAGGAGATGACCCTGAGAAAGCTGTTCAGGCAGGGTTGGAGGTAGCGGAGGAAATAGAGGGAGTACGGGGAGCCTTAGTCATCATGGGAGAGTATGCTGGAATAGTGGGAAGGCTTCCGAAGATAGTCAGAGTAAAAGGAGACATCGTAGAAACAGTTAAAGAAGTTGAGGATTACCTACCACCAAGAATAATATAATAACGGTGTTGAAGCAAAATGGAGCAAAGGGCTGTTTGGCAGTTTGGCTTTAAGGAGTCTTGTGTTTTTCGTTCATAGCTTCACAGTAAGCCTTTCCTTTTCATTTCCTCTATTTCCTTAAACTTTTTCGGGAGGTATTCATCTACAACGTATGTTAAACCGTACCTACTGAAGGATTGCTGCTCAGCTTTCCTGTCAAGCTCGAGGAACTTTTTCAGCTCTCTTTGCCAGAAGGGCGTCTGGTATCTTGGGTCCCTCAGTAGCTCCCTACATCTTTTCACGTCGAGGTCTGTGAGCTTGTCTGTTGGAAGATTATAATGTTCTATGTCTGACGCCCAAACCCCCATCCAGATGGCGCTGGGGGTTGCCAGCCCCACTAGGTGGGCTGCGGCTGCGCTACCACTTATTATGACCATTGCTATATGCGCCCCCCACGGGTCGCCGTCCGTAAATATGTAGACGGGTAAGCCTAGCTCGTAATGGAGACGCCTTATGAACCGTCTAGTGGACCTTGGCGCCTGTCCTGCCGTGTGTACAAGTATGGCGTTAAACTTCTCGTGAACTTCCTCTTCAACAAATCTTGTAAACATGCCACCACACTCTATAGCTATGACCTTGTCGGCACTGGTTTTCACAAACTTAGCGTTCACTAAGTGTGGCCCTATCATTACGCCGTCAGGGTTTTCGTTCATGGCAACTTGCTTGCCTGCATATTTAGCTGGCGTCGTATACTCCACTACGAGGTCGCCATACACGGCGCTTCTCTCCTCGGGGAAAACCCTGAAGTCTTCTCGAGGAACCTTCATCACGGCCTCCACTTCGGTTATGCAGATGTCCGATTCTTGCTGATCCTTAAACTTGACTCCAAAGGCCTCACTACTGTAATAGACGTCTCTCAGAGTACTGCTCTTCCCCATCTTAAGAAGCTCTTTGACGAACCTCATAACCCATATTAGTTGAGTGAAGCTTTTTATTTGGCCAAGGCTTTTAGCTGTTCTAAGGATTTTTTTGTCGCCCAACACGTATTGCCCGAGCTCACTGTCAAAAACTATGTTTGAAGTGCTCCTGCTGGGTATCTCTATTGACGGAAACTCGCCTTTTAGAAGCTCCTCGTAAAGCCTTTTGCCAACAAGCGTCAAGTTCTCCTCGATCCTGGCTCTAAGCTCTTGCTCCTTCTCGTATTCCAGCTTCTCCCTCTCTATGAGCCTTCTACGTCTCGCTTCAGCCGCCGAGAGCCGCCATAATGTTACGCCGTCCTTAACGGTTGACTCGACCAGCCCTTCAGCCGTAAGCTCCTCTAACATCTTCAGCGCTGAATCAACATTTACCCCTGCCTTCTTGGCAATGCCATCAACTCTACTCCAGTTCCTCGACATGGCAGAGAGAATAGTGGACGCTTCTCCCATTCTCGATCACTCCTTCGCTTCACTTTCCTTCTTTTTATCAGATTTCCTAGCCGGCTTAGCCCTCCCTCCACTCTTAGAGGAGGACCTCTTAGCCTTGGAGGACGACGACCCTTCCTCCTTTACTTTTTCTTTCTCAGCCTTTTTCCTTACAACTTTCTTATGTGAAGCTTCGGCTGGCTTAACTTCTAAGGCAGACCCTGGATTATCTGTAAGTGGGATTTCACTGTCCTCAGGCACACCGTATTGTTCTAAATGAGTTTCAAGTTCCGGTACCGTTTCTCCCTCAACAAATCTTTCTTCGGTAACTTCTTCAGCGGCATCTTCGCCTTCAACTGTTAAGTCCATTTCTACAGCTACACCCTCCTCCTCGAGCTCTTCCAGAGAGGGAACAACTTCCCCCTCTTCAAACTCTTCTTCCATGGCTCCCTCCCCCCCTGCAATTTCTTCCTCCGTTATCATCTTATACTTCTCAAGTAATACAGTATAGTCTGGTTCTTTCTCTTCCCCGGCTAAAATCGTTATGTCTCTAACTATTAATGGTAAAAACTTCTCGTATATGCTGAGCCTCTGTTTTTCTCGGGCAACTCTCTCTTTTCTCTGAATGTAGCGCATGAGCGCGCGAGCGCACTCTAAGATGCCGCGTCTTATCTCGACCTCTAACTCCGGCCGGTCCGCAATGAACTCTTTCCCCGCGGTTTTAAATGGTATGTTCGTGCTGACCAAATGAACGAAAATTGCTATAGGCATCCCTGGCTTTATCCTATACCTCGACCACTTAATCGACCTTATTACCTTGGCTGACACGTCCTTGTATTCATCAAAGAGGAGGGGGATCTTATTGGCAAACCTGTAAAGAATAATCTCCTCGCTACGCGGAACCCCTCCTCCATACGCTATGCCCACTTCGACTATGAAGGGGTGTCCTCCGTATGAGGATGGTGGACGCTGGACGACCTTGACGAAGTCGGGGTTAAGTTCCTTGCGTATCCCCGCCTCCAGGAGTTCCTCCCCTAAAGGTGAGAGGCATTTAGCGTCAGGAGGGAGGAACTCCTTGTAGGTCTTCATCTTCCTCACCAGCGTTACTATCTCGTCTGGCTTGAGCTCCCTCGGATCCTTGTCTCTGCTTATTCCAATCTCGTCAAGGAACTTTTCAGCGGTCTTCTTTCCAACCCTGTGGAAGTGAGTTCTGAGGAACGAAACCATGTCGCGTGTCTTCGTCTCACTTATTATCCGCCTAACCTGCTCGACGTCGACCCCTCGAGGATGCGGAAGAACTTCCGTTGGAGGAGGAGGCATCTTCTCGACGCTTCTCGGGAAAAAGTAAAGAACCCCGTCCGGGTCGATGAACGTTATCGTAGCGTACGGCGTTATGAGGGCGGTCTGCTTCACGTACTCTAAAATGTAGCGCCTGGCTCTAATCCAGTCTCCCTCAATGTAGAACTCAACGACAAGTCCATGCCAACCCTTTTTGCCCTTTCTGCGAGTCCACTCCAAGAGCTCGGGCCTATTGTTCTGGATGTCCATTCTGAGCGTCACGTCGTAAACCCACTCGTCCCCGATCGGGGCCGAGGTGACGTGAAGAGGCTTGTGAGTTGTTATCTGCCCGTAGAGGAAGGCCATTTTGCCGCCTAGCCCAAACCTCCCCCTAGCCTGCCTGTGAGTGTACTTGGACCCGTAAAGTATCTGGCCAAAGCAACTCTGGATGTTGTCCCTCGGTACACCTATACCGTTATCCATGACCATTATCTTGAAAGTGTTCTCTCCCGCCTCCTCAACAGCAATCAGTATCTCTGGCAGTATTCCTCCGTCCTCACAGGCATCTAAACTGTTTTCAACTAGCTCTCTTATAGCGGTGTAAATTGCCCTCATCGGGTTGTCAAAGCCCGCTATGTCCCTGTTCCTGTAAAAGAAGTCCGCTGGACTAATAGCCTCGAACTTAACCTCAACGGCAGCGCACATTTTAAACACCCACAGGCAGCAAACAAACACGCAACAACATTAATAATCTATTCACATTCCTGTAAAAAATACTACGTATAGATTATATAAACTCATCTATTACTTGCGAAGCACTTAAGACTTGACGCTAAATTTGAAATTAGTTTCAGGTAGGGACAAAGTAAACCTTCCAGACCCCTGACTCGTCCCTTCCGGTCTCAGCTTTGACACGCATCCCAACTTTGGGAAGACCCTCACCCTTAAACCACCCCATCACCTTGAACTCGCCGAACCTAGCGACAGTTATAGTGTAGCCGCTACCAGCGAATTCGAAGCCCTGAGGAGGACGCTGAATACGAGTGAAACACTCAACTACACCCTCACCACCAACTTCAACCCACTCAACGTCGCTCGAATAGCAGAAACTGCAATCTGCTTGAGGAGGATAAAAGCTCGCCCCGCAAGACTTACACCTCGTCCCGTAAATCTTTCCCTCCTCTAGCCCCTTCCAGTACCTTTCAACTCTTGAGACTGGCAATACATGCTTCAGAATAAAGGTTCTGCTTTCCATGCTTCACACCTCAAAAACGAAAACCCATCCGAAGTGTCCTGTCCCACCTATGTTATGCGTTAACCCCCTATAATTTTTGAGGTCCACTTGGAGACTACCTGCCTCTTCCCTGAGTTGCTTAACGACCTCGTACACCATAGCTACGCCCGTAGCGCCTAAAGGATGGCCCTTCGCCTTTAATCCGCCGAACGTGTTCACCGGAATATGGCCTCCAAAATCAGATCCACCGTCTTCAATGAACCTTCCACCCTCACCTTTCCTGCAGAAGCCGAGATCCTCATACGCCATTATTTCGGCTATAGTGAAGCAGTCGTGGACTGAGGCGACGTCAAGCTGCTTCAGCGGGTTATCTATGCCAGCCATTTTGTAAGCCATCCGGGATGCGGCAACCGTCGCCATCAGGCCACCGTAATCCTTTCTTCTAGAGAGGTTCGCAGTATCGCTACTATACCCAACCCCGCTTATCCATACGGGGTTATCCACTCCGAGTTCCTTAATCTTCTTCTCGCTCGCCAGTATAGCTGCAGCCGCTCCATCGCTTATGGGGCTACAGTCGAAGAGGCGTAAGGGGTAAGCCACATAGCTTGAAGCAAGCGCTTCCTCCAAGGTTATCTCTTTCTGAAAGTGGGCTTTGGGGTTCCGAGCAGCGTTCCTGTGGTTTTTCACCGCCACCATAGCCATCTGCTTTTCCGTCGTTCCGTAACGGGCCATATGGGCGGAGGCATGCATAGCGTAGTGCCCAGGAAACGTTGTACCATACTGGTGGAACTCCCAGAGGTAGCTGCCACCCCTGCCGCCGACAGCCAGAGAGGTTGCCGTGTCGACCTCAGTCATTTTCTCGCAACCGATGGCTATCGCCACATCAACCAAGCCCGCCTTTATACTTGAGTACGCGGCGTAAACCGCAGCGCTCCCTGTAGCGCATGCAGCCTCAACTCTTAACGGGCCCCTACCAGCGAAGCCGCAATACTCGTTAACAGGCACCGCTGGCATGAGCTCGTAACTCCTCGTCCCCGCTGTCCCCACAACGCTTAACTCTATATCCTCCCGAGAAACGCCCGCGTCAACCACAGCTTCCTTAACAGCCTCGAAAGCGATCTCTTGCAGTGTGACGTCCCTCCTAACCCCGAACTTGGAACAGCCAACACCAATAACGCCAACTCTCAACTAAGCGCACCTCCACCCCTCTAAAAAATAGAGACAAGAAGCATAACGCCGTATAGATTCATTTGGCTTTTTATCACTTTCGCTACTCACGCATACTTCAGAACGCTGATAAACCGTGAAATGAATGAGCTCGCAAGAAACACTGGGTCCCAGTAAGGATAGAGCAATAGGCATACTGCTAGAGTTATGAGTGAAGATGATAAGGCGCCGGCTAGAGCCTGAGGCAACGTGTGAGCTCTAAGCTTAACCCTAGCCCAGATCAAGGCTACCACCAAGAGGAGAGATACGGCCCCCGGTAAGCCATAAACGTATATTAAGGCTATCGCTGGGCCTCCTATTCCAGCCGTGTGAACGCTTATCTTCCACTTGAAGTTGACCAGCATACACGTCAAAGTCACGAAAAAGTACGAGAGGGACACTAGCAACATTATGGTTGAAGAGTAGTGGGCGAATATTACGGAGGCCAAGCCATAGCCCGCCAGCCCGATAACGTAAAAGACGTACCTCTTCTCCTTTTCTGTTCTGTTAAACGAAACAATGCCTTTCCAAAGTGCGTATGCCAAGGGAACTCCGGGAATTAGCGTCATGGTTGCGATGCCTATCACGGCGCACTGTAACGAAGTAAGGTTTACTCCTGTTCCTATTGGTGAAAGAAATGCGAATATGAGGACGACCATCGCCGTCACGGTTTGAGCAGGGAAAAGCTTTGATAGAATATCAGCTAAAGAATCACCCACACTTCCCTGCCCCACGGAAACCACCACTCTTACGGGAAAGGAACGCCTTTAAACGTTTTCGCTGGAGAGTGTAGGCAGACAAACTCAATCCCTGTTAACATATATTAGGGCTGGGAGAGCTACAAGCGTGCACACCAAGTACGCTGCCGAGTGGTAAAATGTGGTGTCGGGAAAAAGAAAGGTGATCAGGAGTAGGGTCTGCTGGGGCTGGTATGAAACTAAGAATACTACGAAGCGCGAGACGACAAACAAAACCAGATATATGCTTGAGAGAATGCGGCCACTCTGCTTAGACCAAATAAACGCTAAAAGGGAAATCACTCCTAAGATGCATGAAACTAGGGGGAGAATTTTTTCGGCAAGCGCGAACTGCTGAAGAAACAAGTTGTAAGAAGAGTAAAATGAAAATGACTGAATGGGAGAGAAATAGAGAATATTTATGATAGCAGATGATAGGGGGAGAAGGGATAGGAATAACAAGTAAAGTGAAAAAAGGAGGTCACCCCGCTGCAAGTCTCAGCCTCCATCTTTAAGTATTATGACCTCTGTCGCTTTGAACACTGCTTCCACATCGTCACCTTCTTTAAGTTCAAGTTCTCTCGCCGCTTCACACGTTATAAGGGCGGTCACCTCATCAACTCTTTCCACGGCCACCAGGACCTTAACTAGAACGCCTTCCCGCTCAACTCTCAATACGTGGCCGCTGAACTTGTTTCTGGCACTGATTTTCACACACAACCACCACTTAGAACCAGTATAGATAAGCGACAACACATGGCTATGCTGCACTCAGGTTAATGCCGGCTCCTCTTTGTTTATCATCACTTCCGTGGCTTTTATTATTACTGTGACTTTGTCGCCCGGCTTTAGGTCGAGTTCTTCCGCCGAATCGGAGGATATAGCGGCTACTACCTCTATCGGCTTTCCGACTTCTATTTTAATTACTGCGGCTGGTCCTTCAACTTTGACTACTTTGACCTTGCCTGGCACTGTGTTCTTGTCGGGTATCGAGAGCCCGCAAGCCTCCCACATCTCTGGGTTCTCAAGCGCATTATCAAGAAAGCGGCTGAAACGCGTGTACTTAAGAAGGAGGCGCTTACCGGTTTCTGTAAGAACAGTTCTTCCCCTTTCACTTCCACCTCTAGCTGACGCAACAATTTTAGTTTTTAACCGGTCTTCAATTCTTCTCAGGTAATTCCATGCATACTTGTAAGAGACGCCAAGCTTCTCGGATGCGGCTTTAAGGCTTCCTTCATCAAGAATCGCTTTTAACAGCTCGGCGCCCCCCTTCCCTATTAAGCCTTCCCCGTCAGCTTCAAGCCAAACCTTAACTCTAGGCTTAACGTTCAACGAATGACACCACCATTATTGCGACTTCAAATGCGCTCATTCATGTTTGGGGGAGTAACACCGTCAAAATGGTTCAACGACAAGTATCTTTCTCTCTCGACGCTTCGAAACGCCACTATTTTGCTGGCGTCATCTATTTTCCCATGGAGAACCCCTAAAGAGAATGCTCTCTCAAGAAGTTTAACTAGAAGACTTTCACTTATCCCAATTTTCTCTGCGAGTTTCTCTATGCTGATACGCGAATAAACCTTCGCTACATCCCTTATCTTTCTTTCAACGATGTCCAGGGCGACAAGACGGTCCCCATCTATCACCCCTTTAAACCCGCCTCTAACCATCTCTTCGAAGACTAAAATTACGTCATCATCTTTAACTATGGGTCGCCCCTTAAAACTCGCTCTTGGGACATCCCTCAAGGAAATAACACCTTTCGCCTCCAGAATGTCTCTGACCACATCGCCAAGGACTTGAATTGCTTTAGCTCTTTCAGATCCCAGCAGGTCAACCTCTTTCGCCAGCCTTTCAAGCTTCTCCTCCTCCTTCTCGAAAAACTCTAGACACCAACCCCCAGCCTTAACAAGCTGAAACTTGAGCTCTTCCGCAAACTCATCGAGCTCCACCACGTATCTATCGGCAGTCTTTAGGTCACATTCATTTAGAGCATCCTCTAGCTTCCCCAAGCGTTGCGCGAAATCCTCCAAGTCTTTAAGCACCTTAACACATAGATTAATCCACTCAGACTCGTTTCCTGAAAAACCGAACTTTTTCGCGAATAACTCAAGAACCCGCCTTGCCTCGAACCTAATTTCAGGTTTCTCAGCGTTTAGTAGTGGTATTACGTTAACTATGGCTTCCTGCAGCCCGATCTCGCCGATCGTCTTCAGGGAGGCGTAAACCACATCCGTACACTCGTCCCTAAGCGCCGCGATAAGGTATGGAGTGGCATCCTCCTTCCTGAATAAGCCCAGAGACCTAACGGCCATCACTCTTACGCTCGGATCACTATCACGAAGAGCCTTCACCAATCCCTGAAAAGCGGACTCATCTTTCAGTCGCCTAAGAGCGTTCACGGCTTCCAGCCGAACCTCCACGGCGTCATCGTCCAGTGCCTCTACCAGGTAATGTGTCAACCTCGAATCCCCTGTTTCGCCCAGGATGGCGGTAGCCAACCACCGCACAGCGGGGTTCGAGTCTTTCATTAAGTCAACGATCTGAAACGCGAAGGGGCGCCCACCGGCAATGCTCATCAGCCTAGCCAATAAAAGCACAGAACAAAAACTAAAAGATTCCACCTCTCTCAAGTAACTGAGAAGCGTGTCCGAGCCAGCTTTAACGAGGAAACGAAGGCACTCTTGAAAATCGGTTAGACGAGCATCCCTGAGCATTCTGGCTAGCTTCCTCGCATAAACTTTCTCATCCTTGAATACAGGCTCAAAAAACATTCCTCCTCCCACCAGCCCTTAGAATAGACACTAGGTTTAAAGGAATTTAATAGTATTATGAATTTTTTGGTTAAATGAAGAAGGAAAACTAAATGGCAGTTAAAGAGCGTATTGAAAGAAAATATAGAGCAAGGAGATAGTCAAAGCATGTGACAGTTGGCCTTGGAAGGGAAGAATTTTCGAGCAAAAGTGAATAGTTTATGAGCTTGAGTTTTTAACGCCAAGTTTTTATATTTATGTTAGCATAATCTCTCAGATAATGCATGATTCCGCTTGGAGGTGTGTGATCC
>JAHLWW010000037.1 GCA_019057715.1 Candidatus Jordarchaeum sp. JNZ_1113 | reverse complement strand
CCCTGTGGTCGCATCACAACTCGTAACTTTTCTAGCTGCAGCAGCCTGCTTCTATGCGTCGAACATAATAGTGTTCGTGTCCCCATCAATTTCACTATATGTCCTTCCCGTTCACCCGGTAGCCGTGTTATTCCTAAAACCTCAGCTAAAAGTAACGCTTTTCGGAGCATACCTCATAATCAACGGAAACTTTTGGATCCCACTCGTAGTTGATCCCTCCATGCCCTACGTTTTCTTTGCAGTCGGAAGCACTGCATTCGCACTAACCCTAGCGCTCGACGCCCACCCCGACACCGCCCCAAACTGGTACGGTATTCTAAGAGCCAGATACGGAATCAACGAAATACGGAAAGCCCTGAAAATAATCACCTCGAACACCCAATTCAAAGCACTCTTCACCACGTTTCAAACATCAGCCTTCATACTAACAGTCACGTCATTCTACTACTACGCAGTCAATTACATAATCAATGGCGGACTACAGTGGGAAATACTAGCAGGAACAACCATCATAAACCCGGCAGTCATCGTCATTCTTGCAACACTAATCATCCTAGCAGCCAAAGTAATCACGTATAAAAAACTGAAATCAACACTACCACGACTCATCGCCCCAAATAGTTAACCTCGCTTATAACCACACCCTTTACCTCTAAATCCTCGTAAATTACTCTCTTTCGATAAAAATTAGCAGCATTTGAATAAAGTCATAGCTGAACTCTGCTTTCTTCTACTTTTCCAAATAGTTTAGTTGGATCCGCCGTTTTTAAATCAGGCACTGAAACTGAAGAATAACCAGCGACGTGTTTGGGCCTCACAGATTTATCTGAACATTGTGGCACGCGCTCTGGATTACTTCAACCTCTTCGTCTCCAAAAATTCTCTAGTTAAAGAGCCGTTGGCTGCAAGCGCTTCCCTTAGCCATCTTTTCAACGTTCAATTAGTGTTAATAATCAACGAAGCAAGCTTATTTTTCCTTGAGAAGGTGGAAAGAGTGGGTGGTGAGCAGGTTAACGGGCCGAGAAATTTAAAAACCTAAACACCTCACACAACATAGAAGCAACGTAGAAGGTCCGAGGTGAAACACATGTCAGCAAGGATGAAGTACATTGAAGAAGTTGAAAAAATGATGCGAGTGAAGGATCAAATAAGGAACTTCGGAATAATAGCGCATGTGGATCACGGCAAAACCACTTTAAGTGACTCCCTACTGGCGGAGGCGGGTCTGCTCTCCCCGACGATCGCGGGGGAAGCAAGGGCTCTCGACTACCTCGAGGAGGAACAGAAGAGAGGCATAACCATAAAGGCGGCTAACATCTCATTGGTGCACAAGTTCGACGGAAAGGACTACCTCATCAACTTAATCGACACGCCCGGGCACGTAGAGGACGAGCCAACCGGCTTGTTCGCGTAAACTTCACCGGGCACGTTACTAGAGCATTAAGAGTAATCGACGGTGCAGTAGTAGTTGTGGATGCCGTCGAGGAGGTCGGCGTCCAGACGGAAACGGTTACCCGGCAGGCTTTAGCTGAGCGCGTTAGGCCTGTGTTATTCATTAATAAGATTGACCGTTTAATTCGTGAGTTGAAGCTTGATGATCGTGGCGTTCAGGAGAAGCTTAACAGAATTATTCGTGACTTTAATGGTTTGATTGACTTACATGGTGAGAAGGAATTTGCAAACAAATGGAAAGTTAACCCTGCTGAGGGTAATGTAGCTTTTGGCTCGGCTCTTCACAGGTGGGGTTTCACTGTCCCCCAGATGTTGAATTTGGGATTGAAGTTTAGCGATATTGTTGCTTATTACAGGGAAGACCGGGTGGATGAGCTCAAGAAGCTTCTTCCCGTTCATGCCGCCGTGCTGGACATGGTTGTCGACCACCTTCCTAACCCGGTTGAGGCTCAGCGATACAGGGTTCCGAAGATATGGCATGGCGACATCAACAGCGAGCTCGGTAAAGCTATGCTTGATTGCGACGAAAATGGTCCGACAATCATTTGCTTGAACAAAGTTATCGTTGACCCCCATGCAGGTATCGTGTCAACGGGTAGAGTTTTCTCTGGAACTATTAGTGAAGGTGACCAAGTTTACCTGCTCACAGCCAAGAAAGGATACAGAGTCCAGCAAACGAGCATTTACATGGGTGCTAGGCGTGCGATTGTCGGAGCTATTCCTGCCGGCAACATTGCGGCGATGCTTGGCCTAGAGCTCGCTAGGGCTGGGGAGACCGTGGTGGCTGAGGGCCTTAAAGACGTCATGGTTCCATTCGAGAAGATCAAGTATGTTTCAGAGCCTGTCGTCACAGTGGCTATCGAGCCGAAACACCCGAAGGACCTGCCAAGGCTTGTTGAGCTAATGCAGAGGCTTTCAATTCAGGACCCAAACATTGTTGCGACAATCAATCAGGAGACAGGAGAATACCTGCTTTCAGGTATGGGTGAGTTACACCTCGAGATCTCGCTGAAGGAGATCCAGTCCGAGGTGGACATCACAGTTTCGCCACCTATAGTTGTCTACAGAGAGACCGTTACGTCATCCTCGCCGCCCATCCTGGGTAAGAGCCCGAACAAGCATAACAGGATCTGGATCATGGTTGAACCGCTTAACGAGGAGACGATCAACCTGCTCGCTGAAGGAGAAATTTCAGAGTACCAGGATAGAGATGAAAGAGCGCGTATTTTGAGGGAGAAAGCTGGCTGGGATGCTCACGACTCTAGGAACCTTTGGGCTATCGATGAACACTTTAACGTCATAGTGGACAGGACACGTGGCATCCAGTACATGCGAGAGGTCAAGGATACCATGATTTCAGGTATAAAGTGGGCTTGTGAGTCTGGGCCGCTCGCCGAGGAGCCAATGAGAGGTGTCAAAGTAGTCGTTACAGACTGCCAGCTTCACGAGGACCCAGTTCACAGAGGACCAGCACAAATTATGCCTATGAGTAGACGCGCCACATGGGGTGCCTTCCTGAGCGCGAAGCCTACTTTGCTTGAACCCATATACAAGATTCAGGTGACTGTTCCACCAGACTACATCGGGACAGTCTCAAGTATACTATCCCAGCGCAGGGGACATGTTCTAAACGTGGAGCAGCGAGGCCCACTAGCATTCATAAATGGAGAAATCCCTGTCAGAGAGAGCTTCGGGCTGGCGAACGATATGCGCTCCAGGACCTCAGGCAGAGCCTTCTGGCAGACGCAGTTCTCAAGGTGGGCTGAAGTTCCAAAATCTTTACTGGGCGAAGTAATAGCGGAAGTGCGGAAGAGGAAAGGATTAAAGCCGGAGCCACCCAAAGCGGAGGAATACATAGACACGCTTTAACCCTTTTTCCATGAATGAGACCTCTTTGCTTATTCTTTTTTCTCCAGATTTCTCCAAGGAAGAAACTGGATTTCTCTAAAAGGAAAAGATAAACAAAATATATGAGAAGAGAGCAAGTAAAAAGGGGAGGCTGTGTATTAAAGGATTGTGGGGAGATGTTTGGCATGGCTAAAGAGGGAGGAAACGCCTCTAAGAAGGTGCCTGAATGGGCGGAGGCTAGAGAATACTTGAAGCCCCCTCCATCTGAAAAGCTTGGCGACGACGAGCTATTCCTGCTTGAAATCTTATCTGGGCAGAGGAAGGTCCTTGACCAGATCATAACTGAGTTTAACGCTCCACGAAAGGCAGCGGGAAAGGAGCTTGCCTCCAAGGAACAGATAGCGTCTCTGCTGCAAAGGCTTGAGGAGAAAGGCTTTCTGAGTAAGGTTGAGGTGTGGCAGATAACCAGTAAGGGAAAACATTACCTCGAAGGGCTTTAAACAAACTTTACCTTTGGGGTGGATCAAGAACATCAACTGTTCGAAAAAGAAACACGCGTCTCCTTAGACTAATTTCCGGTGCATTAAGTGTAACATTAAAATTTTCATGTTCCGGCTGAATTTACGACTGATAACTTCTTCGAAAACTATATAAAATTTCGCTTCCATCTTCTGGAACAGAAGCCCGGTGGTGTAGAGTTTTAAAGACGCAGAGCGGCCAAGCATACGGGGCTCTGGACCCCGGGACCCCAGACGCTCATGGAGGATTTCGAATCTGGGCCGGGCTACCAATCCCCCATTTATTCTTCCTCGGCAGGTGCGAAGTTGAGTTTTCCTAAGAAGAAGGTGTATGCGGTTATTCGAGAATACAATAAGTATCATGCTCCCGAGGCTATTGCCAAACTGGTTCAGGTAGGCGGCAACTGGTTCATAGTGCTTTTTAGCGGTTCCTTCTGCTTCTCATGTGGCGTCTACGATTACATAGATGACCTTCGCGTTTTACTGGAAGATTTCGGGTTAAACGTGCACATTGATCATTCAGAGAAAAGCGATGAAGGAATACTTGTATTATTCATCATGAAGAACGAAGCAGGATTACCGGCAGCTTCCAAATAGAGGCTTTAAAGCTTCTTAAGTTCGCTTTAAGCAACTTGTAATTGCTTTTGTGGAAGGGGCGATATCTGAGCGTTCGGCGTATACTCGCTTTATTTAGTAGCGAAACTCGTTGAGCATTCAGGCTGACAGATGGGAGCAATGAGAACTAGACGAATCAACAAAGGTTCCCCCCTCGCGCTGTATGGTTTCACTGTTGTAGGATAGTTAAAAGCTCGACTGACTGTTGCACCCTTTTAATGTCCATCAGTGGTTTCATTACCAACGGCAAAAATTACATCGAAAAGTCGTGGCTGTACTCCAAGCGGCGGCAAAGCATAAGGGAATTTTGAGTTGGCGTTTTTCATTGCCTTTAAAATAAGGGTGCCATCAGATTACAATTGAGCCATGAACAAATTGAAGCTGAGCATCATATGTCCAGTGTTAAGAGGGCATAATTGACACAGCTTAAAGCTCAGCACTATGAGCTCCTAACTTGAAAACCGAAAATACTAGTTTTAATCAAGGGAAATATAAAGGAAAATGTAAAATGGTTAAAAACTTTAACTTCTCTTTTAATAGACTCCTTAATGCTTAAAGTGTAGGAGAGCTACTAGACTGTTCGAGGCGGTCTGGAGAAGTCTACTCCAGCAAGGTAGCTGTGTCTAGATGTGAATTTTCTACCTAGGTGATATAACATGTAGGATAAAGATATGCCTTTCGGGCATACTTCGTCGCATTTACCGCAACAGACACACGAGTCAGCCATGTGAAGCATCCTCGTGACCAAGAAGAGGGAAGGCGTGTATTCCTTTCGCTTGGATATAAGGATGCAGTCCTTACAGAAGCAGATTGGACATGCCCTTATACATGCACTACACTTAACGCATGCATCAAGCTGGCCCATGAACCATGAAAACCTTTCATGGCCGGGCACAGATAATAACTTATTCTCTTCCTCCTTTAAGGTTCTTCTTCCCCTTTCATTCAATAACCTTAATTTTTCCTCTCTCTTCGTGATTAATTCGCGTGGCTGGCCTTCAATTATGACACCCTTACCCCTCAATGTTTCAAGCACTTTCGCCCCCCTCTCTGTCCCAGCTTCCACAAGTGTTACTTCAGGTGAAGAGATTAAACTTACACATACGTCAGCGTAGGGTGGCGCGTGGACCTCGCACCTTCTACAAGCATCTTTCAATACTTCGTCACCAGGTGTAACACGTAGTGCTTCCATAACTTCTCCACTAGCGTCCTGATTAGTCCTCATTCCAGGGCAGTCAAAGCCAACGATGAACACCGAGTTTAAGTCAATCCGCCTTCTCTTCGCTAGCTCAATTATGGCTCTCGCCTCACACGGCTTTACAAGTGCCGCCAGCCTATCTCCCTTCCTATCCCTAATTGCCCTAACTGTCGACTCTAATCCTTGATAGCTGTGAACTAGAACGTAGCCTAAGATTGCCTCATCCAGCTCATCTGCGCTTTTAACAACATGGAGGACTACCTTACCTTCCTTACTCACGCCGGAAACGATACCATCAACAACGCCGGCTTCCAGTAAAAGTTTAGTTAGGTCGCGTACTAACTGAAGAGGATCGCCCCTATGCACGAAACCTCGATCCGTTATTCCTTCCACTCTTAACCAACTCAATCTCCTTTTTATGCTCGAGAATTGCTCATTCGCCCCCACGCTTACCTGGGGGGGTCGCCTGGGGCCTGCCTGCTTTCAGCCACAGGTTCATTCACTTTCCTCGTTTTTAAGAGGTTAGGACCAAGATCCATCAACTTCTCACTCATCTTTCTCGCCATGTCCGCGAAGTATCTGCCCTCAGCCGAGGAACAGTAAACCATTGTCACCCTCTCCGCACCCAGCCCCATAAGCTCCAACAAGTCCTGAACCATCTCGACATGTCTCGCCGCCATAATGTTTCCGTTTTCAAACTCGCACTCGCCAACTCGTCACCCGACAATCATTACGCCGTCCGCCCCTTTCCAAAGTAGTCTAGCTATCAAGTCCGCTGAAACTCTACCGGTGCACGGCACCCTTATCGGTCTAAGTGTGGCAGGGTACTGCGACCTCATTGTTCCAGCCATGTCAGCGGCACCATAACCTCATTTCCAGGGGCGTGACACGCCCTTTCCAGCAGAGGAAAGCCCCTATTTTTGGGCTACTCACTTTTCCATCCTCCCTATTTGAAAACTTCATCTATGTACGCTTCGAGCTGCTCCTCCCTGTATCCTCTCCTGTAAATTGCCTTTGAGGGGCAGGTTGCGGCGCACTTACCACATCCTCTGCACAAGAGCTCATTTACCGTGGCGATGTCGCCAACGCTTATGGCACTGTAAGGGCAGACAAGCTCGCATAGCCCGCAGCCGTTGCATCTATCCTTCTCGACAACTGCCGTGGCAAGCTCGAACTCCACCTCCTCAGCCAAGAGAAGACCGACGGCGGAAGCCGCGGCAGCCTTCGCTTGGGACACGCACACATCTATAGCTTTTGGTCCCTGCGCGTCACCACAAATGTATATGCCGCGCATCTTGGTGTCCGTTGGGGCTAGCCGCGAGTGGAACTCCTTAATGAAGCCGTCTGGGCTTCGCTCAAGCTTAAGGATCTCTGAGACCTTTTTTAAGTCATCTGAAGGAACGACGCCCGTCGAGAGAACAACTAGATCGGCCTTCAGCTCGAGAACTCTGCCTGAAAGCGTATCCTCGACAACTACTATAAGCTCGCCGCTACCAGTATCCTCAACGACCTCCCCGACTCGCCCCCTCAGGAACACGACACCATGCTCCCTCGCTTGAACGTAGAACTCCTCGTATCCTTTCCCATATGCTCTCACGTCAGTGTAACAGACGAAAACTTCGACGTCCTGCAAGTGCTGCTTTAACAGCATTGCGTTTTTGAGGGACACCATACAGCACACGTTAGAGCAATACTCGTTCTCGTTCCTGTTTCTGAAGCCGACGCACTGTATCATGACTACTCTTCTGGGTTTTCTTCCATCTGAGGGTTTTACGACTTCTCCTCCCGTCGGGCCGTTAGGGGCTAATAGCCTTTCAAGATGGAACTGTGTTATCACGTTGGCGTACTTTCCATAGCCGTACTCGCCGAGCTTTGGCTCGTATGATGCGCCGCCGCAGGCCACTATTATTGCTCCAACCTCCAAGTCGACTACTTGCTCCTTCTGATTGAAATCTATAGCATTCTTGCCGCACCTTTTTTCGCATAGGCCGCACTTGATGCACTTTTCCATGTTTATGAGGTATGTTTGAGGGACGGCTTGTGGAAACGGCTGATATATCGCCTTTTTTGACCCCAACCCTAAGTCGAAGCTACTTGGTGTGAAAACGGGGCAGACCTCGGCGCACGCTCCGCATCCGCTGCAAAGCTCCTCTTTAATATACCTCGGCTTCCTCCTAACCCTAACCTTAAAGTCTCCTATGCTACCCTCGACAGATTCAACCTCGCTGTAAGTTAGGATCTCTATCTCCTCTTTTCTGGCGGCTTCAAGCATTAGTGGCCCAAGAATTCAGATCGCGCAGTCATTTGTGGGGAATGTTCTGTCGAGCATCGCCATCCTTCCACCAATAGTGGGGCTCTTCTCCACCAAGTACACTTTGAACCCGTTCTTAGCCACCTCGAGTGCAGCCTGTATCCCACTTATTCCTCCCCCTATCACGAGGACGCTGGGATTCACAGGGAGAAGTATGCGTGGCACCTCCTCGAGAAGTCTTGCTTTGGCTACCGCTCCCCTTATAATGTCCTTAGCCATCTCTAAGGCATTTTCGGCGTCCATCATATGGACGAAGGAGTTATGCTCCCTAATGTTTACGAACTCTAACATGCTGGGGCTCAACCCCGCCTCATATAACACTTTTTTAAAGACGTCTTCGTGCGTCTTAGGGGTGCATGCCGCAACTACCACCCTGTCCAGCTCTTGCTCCCTCACTCTCGCCTTTATCAGCTCCGCTCCGGCATGGGTGCAGAGAGAAATGTATGTCTCAGCCCAGACAACATCCCTCAGCGTAGACGCGTAGTCTCTGAGTGCCTCGACATCGATGACGCCAGCTATGTTCTTGCCACAGTGACATATGAAAACACCTATGCGGGGAATAACCTCATCCTCCTAAAACCCTTTTAGCACCTCCTCTGAATCATCGTCCACCTTTAACAAACAACTAACTTTATTTAAATATTGTCAAGCCTCATTCTCTTGAAATACTTAACATTTAGAATTACTATTCTTGACTTAGAGAAAAAGCGTATTTTTTTAGTAGTAGCCTTGAAAATGCTTAAAACGTCAATTAGCCTCTTTCACTTAAGAGCGTTACGGAGGGCATTGAATTGGCGAAGTTGACAATAATAGACTTGCGTTTAATGAAGGAAGAGGGCAGGAAAATAACGATGCTCACCGCTTACGACTACCCGACAGCCCTCATACTAGATGAGGCCGGAGTAGACGTGATACTTGTGGGTGACTCCCTGGGGAACGTGATACTTGGCTACCAGAACACGATACCTGTAACCATGGATGACATGGTGAGGCACTGTGCGGCTGTTAGCAGGGCTGTCAAGCGGGCATTGGTTGTTGGGGATATGCCCTTCATGTCCTATGCTACACCGGAGTTAGCGGTTAAGAACGCTGGGCGCCTTGTGCAGGAGGGCGGCGTCGAGGCGGTCAAGCTTGAGGGGGGTAGGGAGATGGCTTCAGTCGTGAAGCTTCTCGTAGATAACGGCGTCCCCGTCATGGGACATATAGGCTTAACTCCTCAGTCCATCCACAAGTTTGGAGGATACAAGGTTCAGGGCAGGACGGCTGAAGCTGTGAAAAAGCTTATGGAGGACGCTGAAGCCCTTGAAAGGGCAGGCGTTTTTTCCATAGTTCTCGAGTGCATTCCTTGGAAAGTGGCGAAAATTATAACTGAATCCGTTTCCGTCCCGACGATAGGCATAGGGGCCGGAGTATACTGCGATGGTCAGGTCCTAGTAACACATGACTTATTGGGCTTCTTTGAAGGATTCAAGCCAAAGTTCGTAAAGCAGTACTGTAACATTAAAAAATTCATAATGGATGCTGTCGGAAAATACATTGACGAAGTGAGAAGTGGGGTTTACCCGGCGGTTGAGCACTCTTACGAGCTCCCTGAGGAAGAAGAGAAGAAACTACTAAAGGAGTTCGCGTCGCTCAAAGACAGGAAGCCGTCTTAGCCAACAAAACAAAAAATATATAATAGGTGCCCGATCGATTTGTGGCTGTCGCTCGAAATTAATTCTTACATCTGACGAGGGAACCGTAATGGTTTGGCCGCGTCCTCTTAAGCAAGGAATGCTGAAGGTTGTCTGCCACAAGGACTACGAGCGCGCTCTCATCCGTTGCATTCACGAGACCGGAGAAGTCGAGCTAATAGACATAGAGGAAAAAGGCGGTGCCTCATCAGTCAAGCTGAGTGACGAGGAGAAAGAGGCGATCCAGCTGCTCGGCGACGTCCAAAAATACGTAGACTACTTGGGCATTGAAAAATATGTGCCATACATTGCCCGCCTGCCAGACAGCAAAAAAATGGCGGTGGACGACGAGAAGCTCTCAAGCATAATCTCTATAACACGGAAGACGCTTGAGGCTGTTGCACCGAAGATCGACGCCCTCAGAGAGGAGCTCGTCAAAGTGAACCAGGAGCTCGAGCAACAACGGGCACTTCTCAAGATAGCGGAAACCGTGAAGCCCCTCGGAATAGAGCTAACTCACATAGGGGAGGGGCGCTATGTTTACGCCGTCGCTGGCACGATTTCCGAAGACAAGGTTAGCATGATAAAATGGAGAGTAGCGGAGGTAACGAATGGCGACTATATATTCCACCACGCCAGCATAGGTGAGGGAAGAGCCGTCGTCCTGATAGCGACCTTCAAAGAGCACAAAGAAATCGTTCAGCGTCTCCTGACAGCATTTGGCTTCGAAGAGTTCAAAATTCCATCAGAAGTCGAGGGGTCAACCGATAAAATAATTGAGAGAACACAGAAGCGGGTTAAGTCTCTAGAAGACCGTCTCGAGAAACTTGAGGACGAAAAGTGGAAGATAATAAAGCAGCACGGCTATAACCTGCTTGCCTGCAAAGAACTTCTTTCCATAGAAAGAGAAAGAATGGAGGCTAAAAACTACCTCAGGCGGACCGAAACCACTGTTGAACTTTGGGGCTGGGTTCCCTTAAAGTCTGCGAAGAGGCTGGTTCAAGCAATAGACAAAGCAACCGAAAGGACGGCGGTAGTAGAAGTAATAGATCCAGCGATACCGGAGGAGGAACGCCCAACAAAACTTGAAAATCCAAGGATAGCGGGACCATACGAGGCCCTAGTGAAAAGCTTCGGAATACCGAACTACAAGGAAATAGACCCGACAAAGTTCATGGTAATAACCTTCCCAATAATCTTCGGGATGATGTTCGGCGACGTGGCCCACGGGGCAATACTTGCCCTAGTGGGTCTTGCACTTGTAGCCTGGCGCACTAGAAAGCCGGTCGTCGGCGAAATCATAGGTTACGGCCTCAAGGCCGGTAGCCTCCTCTTCTGGTGTGGCCTCACATCCGTCTTATTTGGCTTCCTCTACGGCTCGTTCTTCGGGTCACACCATGTCATAGATCCACTATGGTTTAATCCGTTCACCTCTGAAGGAAACTTCAAGCTCTTAAGGCTCGCCATAGTTGTCGCAGTAATAGAGATAAACTTCGGCTTCCTCCTAAGAATAGTAAACCTCTACCACGAAGGAAAACTGAAGGAAGCATTCTTCATGCCCACATGCCTAATGTGGACACACATAGGCGCCATGACCATTCTCTTCAGTGACCAGTATAGTGTAGACTTCATGAAGTGGTTCTCATCAACACCTCCATTACTCCTAGACCCATCTACAACCTTACTTTACGAACGCCTAACGGAGTTGCTCCATGCTCACCCCGAAACCCCAGTATCCGCCTTAACCAACATGATCGAAACAGCTAATATAACGCGCGAACTCATAACAAGGCTTTCAACACCATTCTACATGACCCTGCGACCCCTAAAGGTCTTCGAGCCCTTAGCACCCAACCTCTTCGACAAAAGCATCTGGCACACTTTAGAGTTCCTCGAAGCCCTCCACCTTCTCCCCGAACAACTAACGGAGACGCTCCACTTAGCCAAGCAACTCTTCATCTGGAACTCAACTTCACACTTCGAAATACACCTTCCCCCCATAACAATAATGCTCTTCTTCCTCGTAATACTACCAGTAATACTGGCACTTGTCGGAACGATAGCGATATCCCACGACAAGTCAGAAGGCTTTTCAGAAATATTCGACCAGCTATTGGCTCTTCTATCTCACACTGTGAGCTTCGCACGAATATTCGCCCTGGCAGCGGTGCACTACATCTTCTCACACCTGGGACTACAAATACCCCCATACACACCGACACTAGCAGTATCATTTACGGTAACAGAAATCTTCACTATAAAAATGCCGCAAATAGTACAGGAATCCCTAATAGGAGCAGTACTAATATCGCTGTTCATACTGTCCTTCGAGGGCCTTCTATCATTCCTGCACACACTAAGGCTTCACTGGGTTGAGTGGTTCATGAAGTTTTATCATGGCGACGGACGAGAGTTCAAGCCGTTCGTTGCAGCTCGCCAAGTGACCGTGCTGAAGAAACCCCCCTTCTAATCCCTCCTTTGTTTTTGTTTTAAACCTCTTATTCTCCCCTTTTTTAAGTCTAGTTTATTCCCGTTATCTTTAATGCTGCATCTTGACCTGAAGTTTAGCGCCGAAAAGGAAGCGTTTTCAATTTTCTGCGGCATCCAAAGGAATTTTAAGTTCCCCATTTGATTGGAAGCCACTTCACTTTAATAATCTCCCGATTATAATGATTGAATTTCGCATCTTCATATAAAGGTGCTGATGGGTCCTCCTCTAGAAACTCTGAGAACTATGATTCACGCTCAGTCTCCTCATTTTCCATACAGTTTTCTAGAGAAATTTCATGTGTGCAGCGGTCCTTTCCTGCCTTAATTATGCATATCTGCGCGTATCCTCTCGCAGCGCGCTTTTTCAGCATTCCTACAAACGATTTAGTATTCTTTCTCTTTTATCAGCTCCCTCTTAGGTAACTTTGCAGATAGACAAGCAAAGAGGTCGTGCAGCTCCTTTCATGGAGCCCCGGCAGTTCTCAGCTGAGCTCATATATTCTCGGCGAAGCCGCATCGAAGTGGTTTTCAACTCTCACGACACTAACTATTTCTTTGATCTTCCCCAAACTAGGTTGGGTGGAGCTCGTGTAATAATGGTGTTATGAGCTCGGCAGCGTCCTGACTTATAGCTCTGAGAACTCATCCCCCTCTATATGCTCTCATTTTCTCAACAACTTCTTTTGCTACTTTCAACGTATTTTCTTCCTTTTTCTACTTGCACTTCGTTCTTAGCAAAAATGGTAAACTGCCTTCTAAATTTATTTAAACTTTCTCGGTGCTGCTGTCATGCATTCCTTCTTAGAAACCTC
>JAHLWW010000036.1 GCA_019057715.1 Candidatus Jordarchaeum sp. JNZ_1113 | reverse complement strand
GAGTTGAGGGGCGCCCTAGGGCGGAGGCGTGATCCATGTCGCCTGTCTCTCCTCCGAGGTGTATCGTTGAACCAGGGAGGTATTCTGATATTATTGATGCGGCTTCCTCTGTGAAAAGGCATGGCTTAGCGTTCTCGACGCTCACGTAAACTTTACTTCCCGCTAAGTCCTTCAAGTTTGAAAGCAGTTCTTCTATACGGTCATAGTTCGGCTCTGGATTCCGTGGATCGGATAATGGACCGCCGCCAACCCGTTCATCTCTATGGAAGTCTAGGAAGCAACTTGCCCCCAAGTATATCCTTCTCACGCCTTGCTCTAGGAGCCCTTCGACCTCACTTAAGATGCTTTCCACGTCTCTGCTTCTTGGAGGACCGTATACGTTGGGAACTGAGCAGTAGCCGCATCCAGGCGGTATATTGGCTGGGCACGTAAGCCGGTCTTTTAAGGGTCCACTGGTGCACCGCCCGCACTCAACACATCTTCTTCCGTCTGGTAACGGGATCCTAGTTCTGTAAAAATTAGAGCACCCTCTAACACACCACACGTATACTCTGGCGACTTTGTAGAGTGGGTAGTCCTTTATCCGTTCAACAGAGGGCTCCCAGCGGCCAGTCGTACGTCTCACACCAGAGCAGAATGACCCAGAGGTCTTGAAGGTGAAGCTGACTCCATGTATCCTTCTTAGCTCTTCTTCGTCTGGAAGCTTCCCGTCTGACAGACCCTTCGCGAACAGGTCAGCCACAGTGTCCTCGGCTTCGCCAACCAAGACCAAGTCGTATCCTCCTTGGAGAAGCTTCTCAGCCTCAAGAGATGCTGGTCCACCAGCGATGCATACACCGCCGTTCCAGCGCTTCCAGATCCTCGCAATTTTTGTCATCGCAGGTATGTCCATGCTCATGCCACCGCACATTAAAACGTCGAACTCTGAAAGCCTTGACCTAGCCTCGAAGAATGATTCGGGAACCATTATTTTGACGGTTCCACCCATTTTTTCGAGAACGCCAGCTATAACACGCGCCCCACTACCTATTACATCCCTTGCAAGTCCTCTAATCCCACTACCGGCGCCGGTAGCGTCAACCAGCAAGAAACGAGTCGACGTTACCATCACATCATCCTCGTTAAAAAGGGAGAGAGTAAAAAGTTTTAAAAGTAATTTGAGAAAGTAAGCCGCCACCGCTAGAACTTTCGTTTTACCCTGCGGAGACAGTGAAACACGAGCCGCACGCGTCGCCAGAGAAAAAAAATAGGGGCTCATTTTTGAGGCATATGTATGCGTTTCTCTCAGGGGACGATAAAGTTGAACTTTGAGTTGTCATGAGCAAATTTTATTAAAAATTAAAACAACAGTATAACCTAAAATTTTCGTGGGGGAAACGCCGCCCTCTCGCAGAGAACTGGTTGGAGGAAGCATTTTTGTCGCGAAGAGGTATGAGTACCATTGAGGCTTTGAGGATTGCTGATTTTTCCGTTCTTGGATGCTCAATAGGCGAGGAAAACTTTGGCTTCTCGGTGGGCCCCATGGGTCTCAGCAAGCGTGACGCCGAGAAACTTGCATCTGAGGTCGCAGAAGCGATACACATGCTTAACAACTTGCTTTTGGAGGAAAGCGGGGTTAAACTAGACTACGCGGAGTTCGAACTGGTTAGCAAGGAAAAAGGCAACCTCCCCGAAGCAATGATTTTTGCTACAGGTGGAGGAGGAGAGGAAACCAACTTCATAGTGCTATTGGAGCATGAAAAGGGGTTGGTTGACGTCTTTAAAATTATAGGAGTTGCCAATGACGTCATAAGTAAATTGAGAGACGTCGCGTTTGCGTGTAGAGCTTCAGGACTGAAAAAGGAAGAAGAAAAAGAGGTGCTGCGGAGGTTTGTGGAGCGATTCACGAGAAAGATATACGGTGAGGCCTCACAAAAAAAGTATAGGGAAAGGTATGCTAGAGACCTCTTGACACATTTAAAGATAACGAGCGGCTTGAGCGTTGAGGGACGTATTGAAGTCGATTATGGGGTTAAGCCGCCGAGGCTTAACTCGCGGATAGATAGAATGTCCTTTGAGGGGCACTCTGACAGCTTAGAGTACCTTAAAAGCTTGATATTCACTAAGACCGCGCTCGAGGTGCTTGCAGGCGACGTCGCACTCATCGGTAGGAAAATACTTTCCCTTATAAACGATTACACTGTGGATGCGGTTGAAGAGGATGTCGCTTTGCGTCTAGCTGAATCTTTTTGGTCTCGCGTTAAGCCTGGCTCCCTTAAAATCGAAGAAATAATGGAAGAGGCGAAGTTTTTCGTGGATGAGGCGAGGGAGGTATTTAGGAAAGTGGAAGAAGATGTTAACGCGATAATGCATTCCGGGGGGAGGCGGCCGTTAAAGCAACATTTAGATGCCGTTGAAGGTAGCGGCTTAGCCTCTTGCTTTAAAGATACACTGGCTAAACTCCTCTCCGGGAGGGTTCTTGAGGAAGAAGTATGGGGGTGGAGCCTTAAAGATGAGCTCACGTCCTTCTTGGAGCACGCGGATAGAGGGCTGAAAACCTTCGAGAAGGCCTTATCCGCCTTCATGTTTATGGTCGCTGAGAAAGAAGCCATAAAGAGAATCCTCGAGGATTACGTCAAACAAGTGGTTGACCCAATCCGGAGGATCATGATTAAGACTTACATCGAAAAAATAGGAAAGAGGTTGGAGAGCTTCATTGAAGATAGAAGTTTGGGTGTACCTGTCAGCTGGGACATAGCCATTTTTAGAGGAAAAATTAAGGAGGACCTTGCTTCTCAACTGGAAGTGGGGGTATTATTCTCCACGGTTGAACTGTTGGAAATAACGTTTAACGGGTTTATTTTAGAGGTTCCCTCGGAGTTGCGGGTTAAAGTTGAGGAAGTTTACCGCGACATGAAGGAGCACGTCTCCGAAGTGGTGCCAGGGCTCGCGGACTACCTTCTCAGCCACGACGTTTTTAAGGCCTTTTTAGAGCAAAGCCAGGTGGTTGTTTCCCCTGAAGAGTTCTCCCGAAAATATTTTGATTTCGTCTCGAGGGACATCGAGGAGCTTCCGAAGTGGAAGAGTCTAGCTAAAACGTGGCTTGAAGCGTTCGCCTCAAGCTCTAAGAGCGTAACTAGCGCATATAGGCTTGTCGCCGACTTCGTCGAGTTTGTGAATAAGCTTAGGGACGAGGAGACTTCTACTGAGAAACCCAAGGAACTACTTGAAGCAAGAGTTAAGGTGCAGCAGGAAAAGGTGGACGTATTAGCGAAGAAGCTCTCAGAACTCAGCAATAAGAGGACGAGCATCGAGAAGCAAATAGACGTGTTGCAATCCCAGCTGAGCTCGGCTAGTCTCGTAGAGAAAAACCTGAAGATGGATTACGGCATCAACATTGCGACACTCAAAGAGCTAAGAGAAACCTTAGAAGCCAAGAAAAGAGAGATGAACGAGATCGAGCAGAAACTGTCATCAGTAAGGGGCGCCGAAGCAGACGCCGCTCTGCAAAGGAAAAGCAGGTTAGAGGAAGAAATAAGAGAGATTACTGCTAAAACGCAGAAGCTGGTTTACGAGGTTGAACGGATAGATAGAGAGTTAAGCGAAACAATAAGTACTAAGGAGAGGTTCATGAACGCGTTAAAGCAGCTTCACGCGGACCTTGAAGAAGTAGCAAACCAGATATCGGCTACAAATGCCGAGATAGAGCGGGAAGAGGCGGTTAAAGGTATCTACGTGAAGTTCCTAGAAAGGTACTCTCACACCTTAGAGGAGTTGCTGTTCATTTCTCACATGTTAAAAGCTGAGGTTCTCGCCTTTGCACGGGATAAAATATCGACACTCACTCCGTCGATTGTTATGGAGGAAAGCAACCTTAACGAGTTTAAGGAATACGTCAGACGGATCTTTCTTAAGTCCTTTAGCTACGTACTCTTGAGGCCACTAAGGGTTCTACTTTCAAGCTACGAGAAAACTAACCTTAACTACATTGCCATGTATAGCTACCCGAGTGATGAAGCCTTCAGGATGACTATAGGAAACAATTTTCTTAGTCTTGGAGAAGAGGGAGGAAAGGAGGGTTAAATTTTGGGGGTTTCAACGCACAGGGACGTATTAAGAGAGGTTGCGCCCGGCTTCGCTGTTAGGCAGGCTTTAAGTAGCTTCTTAGCCTCAAGATCCAATTGGCCTCAACTTACGGGGATCGTGGGGGAGCAGGCGACTTTACAGGAGTTTGTTAAAGCTGCAATGGCCATCTACGTTCATGGCTACATTGGAGTGCGTACTATACCGCCAACATCTAAGGAGGCAGCCTCTGAAACAGCTGCTGAAAAAGAGCTTAAAGACATATTCGGTGAGGTTTCCGAGTTACTGAAAGATGACTTCCGGATGGAGATAGAGGTTCTAGAAAAGAAGGTGGATGTTGAGCTGTCAACTCTGAAAGCCAAGCTCTCCAAGAAAGAGGAAGAAGTAGAGAAGACCATAACCCGGCATCTGGCAGAGCTGTCCACCAGCCCCTCTCGAACTCATTTAATAGATTTCCTAGGTGATTTGCTGGGCATTTCATATAAATTCAGGTCGGAGTTTATAAAAATGACATATGGGCTGAAGCCGTTATCTATTGAGCTTGAAGAGGAGGTCAGAAAACCTCATGAGGAGGAGTGCGTGGAGATTTCGACGCATCTCAGAGTCAAAAAGGAACTTGGGTTAGTGGAGGGCGGAGAATTAAACATTAAAGATTTGAAGCAGCTGTCAAAGAACATAGCTTCGCAAGCTCTTAGCCATGCACCGAAGGATGAAGGAGACTTAAAGCTTTACGCTGAAGCATATGAAGTAAAGCTTCAACTCGTGAAAACGCTCAGAGAATACTCGTCTAAGAAGGCGAGTTTAAGCGAGTTTTTCAACAAAATACTTGAAAAAGTTCTCTCTTACCTGAAGAGCAAGGCGCATGACGATACGCTTCTCCGTAGAGCTTTCTCGTCTCTCGTCGGGCATCATGTAGGAGAAGAACCCGAAGTCAACTTCGAAGCGCTCAAAATGACGCTTTCAGGTGGTGGGGCATACAGTAAAATTATGGGTAAACTTGGCGAGCTCGGAATAGATAAGAGAGACCTTGCGTTTCTCCTAGAGAGGTGCAGGAGGCTTGAAAGGCTCAGGGATACGCTAATACGGGAGGTCATTCCACGGCTTAGAGGTAGAGGATATGCTGTTCACGGCGTTAACCTAGAAATATTCACGCTTCCACCAGACAAGCTAAGCGGCCTAGATGAAGCAGTAATGAGAGAAATTAAAAAGTACATGTCGATCCCGCCACCCGACGAATTTAAACAACTACTAGAAGACGAGGCAAGGCTCCGGAGGATACTTGAAGCGACGGGTTTCTCTGAAATCAGCATTCTAAGGGCAACTGTGGAAGCTGAAATGGTTCTTGAAGAGATGGTCAAGCAGATTATGAGTAAACTTTTCTTCGAATGCATGGGCCATGCTTCGCGCGTAGTGGAGCTTTATAACAGAGCTAAAAAAGACGGTGAACGATTTAAAATGCTCTTCAAGGTGATAAACGATGAAGAGGACGAAAACATCAGGTGTGTAAAGGAGGAGTTGCTCATTGAGCTACTCCTGCAAAGGCAGAAGGAAATGTGCGAGGTGTTCCCCAAACTGAATGCCGAGAAGATCTGCGGTTTCATCTGGGCCCGCCAGACAAACCGAACCCTAAATGAGGCCTTGGAGGAGATTAAGGGCACTCCAAGCCCACTTTTCTTAGGGGTTGCCGGGGCAAAGCTGAACCTCGGCTCCATGCCTCCCGTGAGCTACTCGGCGGCCTATGACCTTTCACAGAGATACTTGGAGTTTAACAGAATGCAACTGGAAGTTGTTCAGGAGGCAAGGGAAAAGGAGGCTGAAGCCAAAGAGATTGCTAAGAGAGAGATATACGAGCGAATCGACCCGACAGGCTTGCTTGAAAGAAAGATTACCATAGCGTTAAGAGCGCCGACTGGAATTGAGAAAGCTGAGCTCGAGTGGAGTGAGAAAGACACGAGGAAGCTGGAGGCCATGAGTAAAATATTCATAGGTTCCGAGATCGGAAAAACCGTTTGCCCATACTGCGCCCGAGTAGTTAAAGGTAATTCGTGCCCTGAGCATGGTTACGTTGAACCAATAACAGAAGGACCATTGGAGGCGTTAGCTAAGTTTTACTTCCTTTCCCTCAAAATCATAGAGGAGCTGACGGAGCGAAAGAGCAGGGAGCTGGGTAAGAAGATTGAATTTAGAGACGCGCTTAGAGTTGTGAGGTCCATTTTTTCGGAGTTGAGAGTGAGAGGAAAAATTTCACCTAAGAGCACGGAGAAAAACGTGATGGAAGGCGACATGGACAGATACTTAATCCCCGCAGTTGCGAAGGAAATAGCGGAGGCTTACATGAAGGCGATAGGGCAAATCAGGAAGCTTAAGTGATGAGTTTTGGAGGCTGATCCTTGAAGGAAAAATTGTTTGAAGAGTTAGGTGAGCTTCTTCTCGGTGGCGACGAAGGGAAGGCTCTGGAGATCCTGAAAAAATTGATGGAAGATGAGGATCCGGAGGTTAAAGTGGCGTCGCTAGCAGTGGTCGACGCGGCAATGGGACGGTTCCATAAAATTGTAGAAGAAGTGTTTCCACTAGTCTTGAGAATGGCACTCAGCGACTCACACGTCTACGTGAGAGGAAACGCCTTAGAAGTAGTCGGGAAGGCGACACACCAAATGCCTGAAACTGTTGGGAAGCACTTGCCAGAAGTCGTTTCAAACATTAAGTCTCAGAGCAGTGATCTAGCGTGGAATGCCGTTGTGGCGTTAGGATGGATTGGAGGGAGCAACCCTAAGCTTGTAGCACCATTCATGGATCAAATAGGGAGCAACTTAAAGTCTGGGTCCGAAATTGCTAGGAGCGCTTCCGCCATGGCGATAGGTTGGATTGGTGGTGTAAGCCCGGAGCTAGTAAGAAAATACATTCCGCAGCTAGTTGAAGTCGCCGAGTCGCGTGATCTTGAAGAAGTAAGGCTCAGCGCCATAGACGCACTGGCGTCCATCTCCCATGCCAATGCCACCTTGGTCGAAGGCTTCCTTGAAGATATAGCGTTGATCGCTCTTAGAGACGAGAACGAGAACGTAAGGGGAAGCGCCCTAGAGACAATAATAGAGATTTGCAAGCTTGCCCCTGAGAAGGCAAAGGACTTAACAGCAATCGCACTAAAAAGCGCATCAGACGAAAAGGAAACTATCAATTGGAGAATTGTTGTTACGCTAGGCTTTGTAGGAGCTGGAAGCCCTAATACGATACCTTACATGATAGCTGAGCTGGCGAAGTGGCTGAAAGAGGCGAAAAGCAGAGTTAAAGCAACAGCCACGCTAACTATAGGGTGGATTCTGGGAAATAACCCTGAAGCCTCTGCACGTGAAGCTGAGAAAGTTATTGAAGCAGTAGCGGGGCTTTTAAGGGATACGAAGCCTGAGGTTAGGAGAAGCGCCGTGGAGGCAATAGGGTGGATGAGCTCAAACAACCCTCATCTGCTAAAGAAGTACGCGCCTGTAGTAGCCGGTGTGGCGGCCAATGACGAAGATGAGGGAGTTAGAGTAAAAGCGGAGGAGATAATGGATTTCATGAGAGAAAGGATAAAAACGATGCACTTAGAATAAACAATTAAAAGGAATGCTGTTTTCGTTCTCTTTGGTGGTTGAATTTGTCGGGAGAAAGGCAGCGCGCTATGAGGCATACGAGGCAAAGGTGTGAGGTATGTGGCGGCCCCGTGTTCTTCGACGCCTCCCAAAGAGTGCGTGTCTGTAGCTCGTGTGGACTTGTTCAAAGCGGTAGAGGTAAATCCGACTTCTCCCTTAGGGACGTGATGAGCGAGCTTCAATTCACGAACACGCTCGAGGAATTAGCAGCGCGGCTTAACGCAAGTGACTGGGAAGTTGAGCGTGCGGTACTGTTAATGCAAAAAGAAGGACTTGTCGAAATTAGAGGTAACAGAGTTATCTTAACGGCCAAAGGACGCAGAGCCCTCCTTAGGGACTTGTCAGACTGAAGAACAGAACATTAAAAGCTTAATTTGGGGGTTAATAAGGACGCCGCCCCCTCTTCAAGTCAACAGGCTTAAAAAGGAATATGGCGGTTAAGTGACGGAGGCTACTTTTGTATGAGAGCTTCTTCTTTGAGGGGGAATTTTAGGTCCGAGAGAGCTTGCCTAATCGCTTTTAATGTGATGTTGATCTCGCGTTCAGTGACGCGCCCCATGTGTCCTATTCTGAAGATTTCCCCTGTAAGTTTGTCTTGTCCACCCGATATTACGACCCCGTGCTCCCTCACTTTTTGGCGAAATTCCTGGTCCTTTACTCCTTCCGGTATTTTGACAGCCGTAACAGTAACTGAGCATATTTCTTCTCTTACTGGGAAGAGCTTAAGACCCATGTCCTTTATTCCGTCTCTCGCAAGTTTAGCTACGTGGTGATGCCTAGCTATGACGTTGTCTAGTCCTTCATCGAACATGAGGTTGAGTGCGTCCTCCAAGGCGTAGAGGAGGGTTATGGCGATCGTGTATGGAGTTTGTGGTGGCGTCTTCTCCAGGCTTTTCTTGTAGTTGACTAGGTCGAAGTAGAACGCTTTCCTCTTTGTTTTCTTGATGACTTCCCAGGCTTCATCTGAAACTGATATGAAGGAGAAACCTGGGGGGATAGCGAGGCACTTTTGGCTTCCAGCCAGGCATAGGTCTATTTTCCAATCATCAACGGGGACGTAGTCGCCTCCCATGCTCGAAATCGCGTCCACAATTAGGAGGGCGCCATGGCTCTTAACTATCTTTGAAATTTCCTCAACGGGATTTCTGACTCCTGTGGACGTTTCATTATGAGTTACCGTGACGGCTTTAACGTCGCCGTTTTCGTCCAAGGCGGCTTTAACTCTTTCCGGGTCTATCGCGTCGCCCCACTCCGACGAGACCTCTATAACCTGCGCACCAAAGACTTCCGCTATTTTCTTAAACCTCTCACTGAATTTTCCACATGTTGTACAGAGAACCTTGTCTCCCGGCTCCACTATGTTCGCGATGGCAGCCTCCATAGCTCCCGTGCCTGACGCCGTAAGTATGAAGAGATCGTTCTCTGTCCTGAAAACTTCCTTTAGCCTCTCAATGCAGCGGGTTAGAAGCGCACCTGTTTCTTTACCTCTATGGGATATCATCTGCCTGCTCATCGCTTTAAGCGTCGACTCCGCTATGAAAGTTGGGCCCGGAATCATCAAGAGTTCCTCTTTAACCAAAGGTAACACCCCACGGTTAAAGCACAGTGCTCAGCAAGAGCTAATAAAAATTACCTTTGCGTTTCGACCGTGAAGGTTAAAAGGGGATTATGGTTAACTGTGTCAAAACGAGCGAAGGGAGACGTATGTCAGAGGTAAAGTTGCCCTTGTGTAGTAGTTGTTCTAAGCCAATTCACCCTGATAGAGGAGGCGTCAAGTTCCCCTGCCCCAACTGCGGCAAGGTAGTCATCTGGCGCTGCTACAGGTGCAGACAGCTGGGGAACCCATACAAGTGCCCTATCTGCAATTTTGAAGGACCATAAAAGGAGGATGGTGATGTGGGAAAAGTCGTGATGACAGTGAAGGTTTTCCCCACATCGACGGAGGTCCCCCTAGACCGGCTGCTGGAGAAGATCAAGGCTTCTCTGCCGGACGGAGCCGAGCTACATAGCTCGGAGAAGGTTCCGATAGCCTTCGGACTGAACGCCCTAAGAGTTAATGTTCTGGTTCCAGAAGAAGAAAAGGCAGCCACTCAGGTTGAAAAAGCCATAACGAGCATAGAAGACGTGAGTGAAATAGAAGTAGAAATGGTCAGAAGAACCTGAACATGGTTAGAGGTAGCTGGCTCTTAACCGTATAGTTTAAAAGCAGGACTTCATCAATGAAACCTTGAACTGGAATAATTGAAGGTGGTTGAGGTGTCTCTTGGTCCTATTCCTTGGCAGCTGGCTAACGTTCAGGGACCCAGAACGGCAAAGGTCATAAACAATGCGAAGGTTGTGGCGGCACGCATAAAGAGGAAAAAGAACCCCATTCTGATTGTAGGCCCAAATATCACCAGAGAAGTTGAGGGCAAAAAGCTTATCGATTACGCTATCGAAATGGGGAAAGCTGGAATAACTATAGTCACGACAGCACATGTGGTTAAAGAATTCATAAAAGCCGGATTTAACAATGTGGTTTCTATGGGGCTTTCTGACATATCAAACCGTCTGAGAGACCCGAACTGGAAGGGATTCAAGGGCGAGGGGAAACCTGAGCTGGCGCTCTACCTTGGCGGATTATACTACACGCAAAGCCAGTCTCTCTCAGCTTTAAAGCACTTCTCGGACGTTGAAACTATAAGTTTAGACAGGGAGTATCATCCAAACGCCGACTGGAGTTTCCCAAACCTGAACCCGAAGGAATGGAAAGAAACGATGGATGAGCTCGTCGGCCTTCTTAAGTAGAAAGGGAAAACGGATGATTTTAGGACCCTTGATTTTCTTCTTTCTCTTCACATGAGAAAAGAGCTGACATAATTAAAAAGCGTCGATTTTTTCAGTCAAGTCGACTGTAACCAATCAGCCTTTAACAAAGAAAATTTTTTAAGGCTCCCCGCCTTTGTTAATCGCAAGGCTGGAGTGGAGATTTGGCCAGATGAAGACGCCAATATGCACCTTCTGCCTGAAAAGTGGAGTTTTATGCTCCCGATGTCAAGAGAAGATTGAGAAAGGCGAGGTTAGTGACCTTGACATAAAGGTAGCTAAGCATCTTGTTGAGCTTGAAGACCGCTTCTCCAGCCTCAAGGATGTGAAGTTCATCAGGGCGGTTGAGTCTGACAATCTCGTCGTAATAGTTGTTGGAGAAGGCGACATACCAAACCTTGTTGGACCTAAGGGTCGCGTGATTAAGAGTTTAAGTGACGAGCTCGGCAGGAAAGTGCGTGTCATAGAGAAATCCTCCTCTTTGAAGAAGACCATAGAAGACATAATTTCTCCTGCCAGCCTTCTGGGGGTGAACACTGTCTGGCTGCCTGATGGGAGCAACGAGAAAAAGGTAAGGGTTCGCCAGTCTGAGAGCAAAAAGCTTCCAGCACCAACTCAGGTGCTGGAAAAGCTCATCTATGACCTAACAGGGGAAAAGGTAAGGTTCGTTTTCGAGTAAGAAGAAAGTTAAGGTATTAGCCTGTCCCTATCTCTGGGGTAAAAAACGCATTCTCTTATGTTCTCCGCTCCCACTATCGCCATCATGAGCCTGTCTAGCCCCATCCCCCAGCCAGCATGGGGGGGCATCCCCCAATCAAAGGTTTTCAGGTGGAACTCAAAGGAGGACGGTGACAGGCCCTGTTCCCTTAAACGCTTAACGAGCAGCTCTTTTTCGTGTATTCTTGTACCGCCGGAGGCGAGCTCAATCCACTCGTACATCAAGTCAAATGCTTCACAGATCTCGGATTTGTCTTCCTTTGGCTTTATGTAGAATGGTTTCCCTTTAGTCGGCCACTCAGTTATAAAGTAAAATCCCTTGATGGTTTCTCCGAGCTCACGGTAAGCGGGGGTAGGTATGTCTTCCCCCCACGCAACCGGTATCCCCTTTTTCTCCAAGATTTCGAGTATCTCCGTGTAAGTGTACCTTGGGAATGGCGGCTTCTGTATTTCGATGTGCCTTTCGAGTATGCTTAGCTCTTCCTTGCACTCCTCAGTCACCTTAGTGAGAACGTGGTGTATTAATCTTTCTAGAAGAGCCATTACGTCCTCAGCGTCGGCGAATGCTGCCTCGACGTCTACCACGTAGACTTCGCTGAGGTGCCTAACCGTTCTACTCTCCTCAGCACGATAGCATGGCCCGATCTCGAAGACTTTTTCAAACACGCTTGAAAGTTGCTCCTTGTATAGCTGAGCTGACTGGCTCAGAAACGCCTCCCGCTCATAGTATGATATTGGGAAGAGCTCGGCGCCGCCCTCTGTGGCTGAAGCGATTATTTTTGGCGTCTGCACCTCCATGAAGCCCTCATCCAGCAGGAAGCTCCTTATAAATTTAATGACATTGTGCCTCAGCCTGAATATGGCGTTCACTTTCGGCCTCCTGAGGTCGAGCACCCTGTTGTCGAGCCTAGTGTCTAGGTTAGCATCCACTTTCCCTGTTGGGTCTAGTGGGAGGGGGGATACTGCGACGTTTAGGATGATGAGCTCTTCAGGTATTATCTCGGCTCCCCTTGGGGCGTTTTCCATGGCTTTAACAGTTCCTCGTACAGCAACCACGTATTCCTTGCCTAGATTCTTAGCCTTCTCATATAGCTCCCTGTTTTTCTTCGAAAAGGTCACCTGAACGCTCCCCTCTCTATCCCTTAGGATCACAAACATGAGGCCGCCAAGGTTCCTTACGCGCTCAACCCACCCGCATACAATGACTTCTTCCCCGTTGAGTTCAGGAGATATATCCTTCGAGTAATGCGTCCTCTTAAGCTTAGATGAAGCACGTTGCAAGGCTATCACCTTACGCCCCTTCAAAGGGGAAGTTTAAGTGGTGTTGAGACTTCCCAGTATTAATATTTTGTTGGGTCTGTCTTCATTATCTCGCGCGCAAGGCACGTCGCGTAGCTTCCTTTTGGAAGGGAGAAGTGGAGGGACGCCGTGACCCCATCTAGATCTTTGTCCGCTGATACCCTCACCAGCCTCAGCATCGGCGGGTTTACTAGTGCCTGCCTGAAGTCGCCCCTTGCAGCAAGCTCTGGCATTGATTTCACTTTGAATGAGTCCAAGCTAAGTTCAAGCTCCAAGAGAACATGCTTAACTATTTCTTCCTGGATGGAGCCGGACGGCAGATTAGTGTCGTATCCTATAATGGGGAGAGCTAATGCCGCTTGTCCCCGCTCTATTAAAGAGTTGATCCTGTCAACATTTCCCTCGTCAACAAGCATCACTGATTCGGGTAATCCGTTTTTCAGGGTTACTGCGAAGTCCCCTACGTTAACCCGGTTTAGTGGGAGGCCAAGCGTCCTTCTCTCGCTCAGAATGAGATTGAAAATATACGATTGAGCAGCATGGACAAACATTAAGGCTAGCCCTCTTGGTAGCCTCCTAAAGGCGCCCACAAAGTCATTTGGAAACTTCACTAAGTGGTTGAGCATAGCTCGCTCGTAAACCAAGTAATTGGGGAAACGCTTAAGCGCGCCCTTAAAATCCATCGTTTCAGTTAGGTAGCGCCTAGCCTCCTTAGCTTCCTCGCTCTCCATCGGGTAGACCTGTGAGAGGAACTCCATCGCCGCCTCCCTGAATTCCCCTTTAAGAAGCCTTAAGCCGACCATGTGCGTTACAGGCCGTGTGACGCCAAATCGCTGGTGCCCATAAAAGTTCGGTACTCCCCCCTCAGCCTTCAGCTCCTCAATCACCTTCAATATTCTTTCTTCAGCTCTCCAGACGGGTAGGCGGATCTCGCGCACGTTAACCCTGAAAAAGTTCCCCCAGAGGTCGCCGAGCTTAACTTCCTCAGCTGAACGCCACGCTCCCCGCACAACAACCCCTCTAATTT
>JAHLWW010000035.1 GCA_019057715.1 Candidatus Jordarchaeum sp. JNZ_1113 | reverse complement strand
CAACATCGGCACGATCATCTTGAAAATCCCAAGGCGCCACGAGAACAACATCGCCATTCCTTATCCAAACCTTCTTCTTAAATTTGCCTCTTATTCTCGCCAATCGCGTCTTCCCATCAGTACAGTTAACAATAAGCCTATCGTTGCCAACCATCCTTTCAACTACTCCTAAAATCTCCCCCTCCATAGGCACTCGCACGTCCTTAACTTCAATTACCTCATGGTCCTTATCTCTCTTCCTAGGCAATGTCGCCCTCACCTACATCGCTCCTTCTCCTAAACCCTAACAATCTTAGAAGCTTTTAAAATTTCTGTCCCCCCACTAAAAACAGCTCATCTTTCGGAAGATAATAAATGGAACATTAGGGGGAGAAACGCCAGTGTTCCCGAGGTAACTAACACATGGTTTCATAGTGGAGCATTCGCCCCCCTCAACCATGCTCTCAAACCCGGGAGCCATACCTGGCGTTTCTAAGCCGCTGTCCCCTACTTGGGTAAACTCCACCTCATCCCGGAAGTTTTATACCTTCCCTTTTTCTCGGTGAAAGTCCGTTCAAGTAGGGTTTTGCGCGGCGGTCTCCCCCAATAATGTAGCTCCCTCCTTGCTCCAAGCCTCATCCACCCCGCTTGGGCAGTCGGCCCAGTCCTCGATAAGGGAGCCCAATTACTCCTTTGGCCTTTGATTTATTTGAACTTTACGTATCTAAACTTCGTAATGCTTAAAACCAACCTTTGCAAGATAGCCGGCTTTTTGCTTCACTCTTTTATTTTTATCTCTTTTAATGTCCTTCAGGAACAGCAAAACCAATCCTTATTCTGGTTTTAACCGTCAAAAATCTAAGGCCCCTTTTTGACACACCTGAACAGTTCTGGCAAAATAAAAGCTGCATTAAAGGAGATAAAATGGCATGCAAGCTCTTGGCTCAAAATATTGATATGCAACTTTCTTTTGGCTAAGGCGAATTTAGTGGTTTACTCATGAAAACCTTTATATGCGTCGTTTTATTCCATCTTAAAATAGCTGGGGTTGTTTAGTATAAGCTCTTTTGAATAAGCTGGCAGGAAACCTTTTTTTAGTTTCTCATGCTTCCTCATTGGTTGCTTGAACGGAAAAATTGTTTAATTTGGGGTTGGAGGAATGTGGGGAAAAATCGATGGAAAAATTACGCCGCTAAAGCAGATGTGGGCTTTTCTGCTAGTTGGCTTACTTGTGCAAACTACTGGTTTTTTCGTCTCCTATGAATCTTTACTGACAATGGCTATTGGGGCGACAATATCACTTGTAGGGCTAAGTTACGTCCTTAGAAAAGCTTGCTCCTTCGCGTTCGTTGACTTGCTCTTCTATGGTGTAGCCGTCCTAATTATCGCTATTGGAATACTGGTTATTTGGGGCGTTATAATAGTTGCGGTTCCAAGCTTCACGATAGCGCTCCTGACGCTCTATCTTTCATGTTCAGCGCTTCTTGAAGGAAGGCCAATAACAAAAACCTTCAGCATAAAGGAGCAGATGCTTTACCAACTTACACGGGTTCAACTATATAACCTAGCTAAGCGTCACATGACGGTAGCCTCAATGAAATGGAAGAAAAACAAATTAGTCAAATCGCTTTCCCGTCGCCTCAACATGAAAGAAATAGAACTATACGTGCTAAACACCAGAAGAAACATTTTAAACAAGGGTGAAAGTAAAGGGTCTAAGCTGTCCTTAACCTTAGGTGGCGCCATTCTATCTCTAAGCCTCGTCAACGTGCTACCGAGCACAACAGCCATCCTGGGCGCATCAATGCTTGTTCAAAGCATTTTAGCGCGAAAAGGAAAAATAAAATCCATCTAAGCTAAATAGTGGGGGTGCTGAAATTGTTCATCGCACCATGGAATATCCCAGTGTGGGTTGGATACGTATTAATCCTGATCGGACTTATTACTGTGGCATGGTTTCTACTCGCTCTAAGAGACCCAGAACAAGGTTTCAAAAAGCTCTTAATGTCAGCCATCATAGCATCAGCCTGTCTCGGCTTCGGAATATACATTTTCCTAGTTTCTCTAGGACTTTAAGCAGAGAGGGTGAGTGAATTGAACGTTCATCAAGCATGTGGGCTTCCACCTGAAATCGCTAAGCTTTATGTTTCTCTTCTCGGGGAAGAATCCAGCGAGGTTTTCGCTTGCACAGAAAAATTTCCTGAATTCTTTGTTAGGTTAAACACCTTGAAAAAGCCTAAACTTGAAGTATTAAAGCGATTGGAAGAAAGAAACGTGAAGCTCTCCCCCCTAAGCTGGTTTCGATGACGGTTTCAGGGTGCTCGAGCCTAGAGAAAACCCTCTTTCTTACATCGCATATGAACGTGCATTAGGTTACGTGTACATTCAAGAAGGAGGAAGCATGATTCCTCCCTTATTTTTGGAGCCGAAGCCAGAAGATTACGTTTTAGACATGTGCGCAGCTCCAGGCTCAAAGACGACGCAAATAGCTCAGCTCATGAAAAACAAGGGTGCCATAATAGCCAACGACGTCTCCCTCAAAAGGATATCCTCCCTAGGTTTTAACTTGCAGCTCTGCGGAGTTATAAACACCGCGGTAACTATGTTTGATGGACGAAAACTTCCATCAATCATCAAAGACCATTTTGACAAAGTTCTTGTCGACGCCCCCTGCTCCTCCTCAGGACACTTTCTAAGTAAATTTCCATCCAACTTTACGGAAGAAAGAGTCAAGTCACTTCACGTTCTTCAAAGAGGACTTCTAATCGCCGGATTCAAAATGTTAAAACCAGGCGGAATCTTAGTTTACTCAACATGCAGCATCCATCCATTCGAAAACGAGGCAGTCGTTAATTATCTTCTCTCAAAGGAAGGAAAGGCTCGCGTCGAGTACTTCGAAATCAAAGGCATCCGTTTCCATCCCGGTTTAACAGAATACAAAGAAAAAACATTTCATCCAGATTTAAAGTACTGCATGCGAATATATCCACATGATAACTACACTGATGCCTTCTTCATAGCTAGAATAAGAAAGGAGAGGTAAATAATTTGGACGAAAACTTCGAAGACAATATATGGCGCCAGCTTCAAGCTCAATTTGGTATACCGAAAATAAACGGGGTGAGACTTCTTCTTTCAGGAAAAAGAAGGATACGTGCAGCTTCAGAAGACTTACTCAAGAAGATAGATAATCAGAACGTGCTCTCAGTAGGCGTTTACTTTGCAACACTAATGCCTGACGGAATAAGACTATCTGTTGAAGGATCCCAAATGGTCGGCGAGAGTGCCAAGAAAAACGTAGTAGAAATAGATGGCACACTAGCTGAAAGGTGGATTAAAGGAGAAAACATACCAATTCCTCCGGACTTTGAAGGCTACGTTATAGTGAAAGACAAGTCGAGAAACGACTTCATCGGATGTGGGCTAGCGAAAAAGGGCACTCTAATAAATTTCTTCCCTAAAGCTAGGCGAATCACCTGACAAAGAAAAATTTAATTTCAAGTATTCTCCATCAGTATTAAGAGGCGGCGAGCCAGAGGGCGGCTCACGGCGCTCCAATAGAGCGCTGAGGAAATTCCATCCACCATCGTGGGACCCGAGCGCCGCGAGGCGCAAGCCGAGAGGCTTGGCTCTGGAGCAGAAACCGGTGAAAAGGCTGCAAACGACACGTCCACTTGCGGGATGACGATGAAGCGGCTGAGGGGCTCCCGAGAAGGCGCTTGGCGACAAGCGCCGAGATAACCCGCTGAGGATGCAGGTGGGACCGTTGAAACGGCCATCCTCGGGGGTGCAAGCCCAAATAGGCTGCCGATGACGCCCACGGGAGGCGGCGGGTAGGGCGCATAGCCGAATGCCGCCAAGAGGCCGTTGGTAACAACGGTCTCCCAACAGAAGATGGATTACTCCTGGCACGCCGCCTCAAATAAATTCTTTCTGAATACTGATAACCTCAGCACTATTTCTTGCTGAAAAGTAAGCCTCGAGCAGCTCGCAGTTTAACGTTAAGAAGTGCGGCCCCCACTTGAAACACTCAAGAATACCTTTCGCCTCCTCCTTAAACCCAAGTATGTATAATGCTGCCCCAATAGCTTCTGCTGTGCTAAGCTTAGTTGGAACCCCATAGTTCACTGGGTTAGCTGCAATTAAATATGGCAACGCCCTGTGCACCCCCTTTATGTTACGAAAGACGTTACTTAGCCTGTTCCAAGAGCAATCGACAGCTATTAGTCCTCTCATCTCAAAAACATCTTTATCCATGAGAGATAAAGCAGTCTGTGAAAGTGGGTTCAGAATTAAAAAGTTAGAAGGAATATCAGTAATTCTCCTAACTATAATTGCTTTTCCCAAGCGGGCGAGTTTTAAAGCAGTGCATTTGGCAGGGTCACATGTTCCCTCATGATAAATTATTATTTTTTGTCCCCTTTTTCCCTTCAAAGTGAGTCCTCCTTCAGGAGGATAATACCGAAAACATCTATATAAGGAACGTGAAAAGTAAAGAAATAGTAGCAGTAAGTGTAGGTGATAGTGTGCCTACCGCCTTTGTGCTTGTTAATACGGAACCAGCGAATGAAGAAACCGTTTTGAAGGCCGTCTCCCAAATAGAGGGTGTGGTTGAAGCATATATTCTGTATGGTGTCTACGACATCTTGATCAAAGTAGAAACAGAATCTATGGAAAAACTGAAGGAAACTGTTATCTGGCAAATAAGACGAATAAAGGGTGTAGTTTCGACCTTAACCCTCATAGTAGCTGAGGGAAAACCATAAACTTAACTTTCTTCTTTTAAGAACCCCCTTTCTTTATTTTTGCTTTTCTTTTGTGGCAATCGCGTTTAAAATAAACAGATGGACGAGTTGGCTCATTAATTATTTTAATGAAAAACATTTAGAGAATTCGCACGTAGACCATACAGATGCACGTTCAAAGTAGTTTCTCCAAGGAAAGAAAATATATCCGTTACCTCTCTAATTCATTATGGAAACTTTGACAAGTTACTTTTGGCTGTAGTTGTTATAGATATAATGTTTACTTGCGAGTCCTCATAAAGACTGAGTGGAATGATTAATAACGACTATGGTCTTAATGCTTGGAGGAGTAATAACTGTGCTTACCCTTAATATAGGACTTGACGATACAGATTCGCCAAGAGGAGGATGCACAACTCATCTTTGTGCAGTGTTAGTTGAGCTTCTCTCAAAGCTTAAAGTTAAATTCAGAGATTATCCTCTCCTGATAAGGCTAAATCCAAACGTTCCATTTAAAACTAGAGGAAACGGCGCGGTTTGCCTAAGGCTCGAGGTGGAAAAGAAAGCAGTCGACGTCATTAAAGAACTCGTTTTAAAGGAGGTAAGTCGCCTTGCGGACCTCTCATTTTCCGGAACAGATCCTGGAGTGGCCTTTTTACTGGGTGATATTCCCGCAGAGCTTAGAAGGCTGTCAGAACAAGCCATGTGCGACATGGTCAGTTTAAATGAAGCTTTTCGAATTGCTGAAAAATGTGGTGCCGAAATACACACGTTTAAGGAAGGAAGAGGAATTATAGGTGCACTTGCCGCTATAGGAGAAACATTAGAGGACGACTATACCTACGAATTAATTACTTACCGAGTACCTGAAAATTGGGGGAAACCAAGAGCGATTGATATCGAATCAGTAAAAGAAATGGACCGATTAACAAGTCCTGACACGTTCAACAATATAGACGATGACAGAGTTCTAATAGCACCGCACGGCCCGGACCCTGTTCTATATGGTGTTCGCGGCGAGTCTCCTGAGGTTCTGCTTAAAGCGTATAAGCTGGTGAAAGTTCATGAGCCAATAGAGCGCTGGGTTATTTTTCGTTCAAATCAAGGAACGGATGCTCACTTGCGTGTTAAGCGTAAAATATGTAACGCTCACCCTTACATGTCAGCAGTAATAGAAGGCGTAGTTTCATCTAAGCCAGTGGTCTCTCAAGGCGGTCACGTATTCGTTAAAATACGTGACGATACGGGAGAAATAAATTGCGCTGCATATGAGCCAGCAGGCTCCTTTAGATGGGTTATATCTGACTTAATTCCAGGAGACGTGGTTCGTGTTTATGGCGGGATCCGCCCGCCTTCCTTATCGCACCCAAAAACTCTTAATTTAGAAAAGATTGAAATAGTTAAGCTAGCTCCCAATTTAAAACTTCATAACCCTATTTGTCCTAACTGCGGTAAAAGAACTTCATCTGCAGGAAGAGGGCAGGGATTCAAATGTAAGAAATGCGGTAAAAAAATTTTTGCAGAAAAAGTTACCGTTGAGCTCGCTCGTAGAATAACCGAGTCCATATATATTCCGCCACCAAGAGCTCAGCGCCACTTAACGAGACCCTACAGTCGCCTTAACAGAAAAAATGCTCCTCCAATAAAGCTACTTGACCCCTGGCATTTTCCATAACGCTTTCCTCCTAGACTTAATCCGTTGTAGTCTTTTTCCCTCCTAGAATTTCCTTGAGTGCCGAGAAAATTAATGGTAATGTTATCGTTACGTCTGCTATTACATCAACCGTAACCGCGTTCTTCGCGACTTTCCCCCAAGATTTTGCCTCACTTAACGTCGCTCCGCTCAGCCCTCCCGACTCTGGCCTGTCAAGTGTTATCTGAACCGCATAGTCAAACCCCCTACCTGTTAGTAGCATGGCTTGTAAAATATGGTTTTTCGGCACGCCACCCCCCAAAATAAATGCTCCAGCTTTTTTCGACTCATAAGCCATACTCACTATTTTGTGAAGGTCCTCTAGTACATCTAGCCTCAATGCGTTTTTTTGAGAGAAAAGCCACATTTGCAATCCCAAAATTGAATCCGTTATTGCAGGACAAAAAATTGGCACACCGGTCTCGGCAGCCGCTTTAACAAACGAATGCTTATAGTTTACGCGTAATCCTACTTCCCTAAGCAACTCGTAAACCGGAATCCCCTTCTCTCTCTTCTCAACGGGAATGTCCATTAATATTTCTTGAATTCTTTTTTCAAAAACCACGAAAGCATCATCTGAAACATACGAATCAAAAATTCTGTTGACGCCCTTTTCCCTTAACTTGTCGTCCTCTCCTTTAATATCTTTTACATGCGCTCCACCAAACGCCTCTATAAGGTCATGAGTTATATTAGCCCCGGTAGTTACGACAACATCAACGAATCCGTCATAAATCATTTCAGCTATTATCCTTCCAAGTCCAGCAGGAACTAGTGCACCCGCCGCTCCGAAAAACACAGTCACATCCTCGTTACCAATCATCTCTGAAAGCACACGAACCGCCCTTGCTAGGCGCCCCGCTATAAAAACCCCTGCCCCCGCCATCTCTTCTATGATCTCTAGGGCGCTCATGCCACCCTTAATATTCATCTGTTTAACACGCATACCTACCCCTCTCAACTGAAGACCCTTTCTTTCTCCGAAATTACTTATTTTTGATAAAACGAAAATACTCTTCCTTTAAAACCTACTTTTTTCCTTAGGGAACTGTGTTTCAAGTAGAAACGCTACATTGTTCGGAGAACAGCATCTACACAATTTGAGGAAGAGTTGAAGGCGATATCCCCCCCTGCTCCGCGTCCATTACACGTGTCTCCTGCAAGGTAAAGTCCCTTAACGTCTGTCTCAGGACCAGGTCTTTTGTCCCGTGACTGCGTTACTGTAAGGGCTGCTCCATCCACCATGCCGAGTATCAGTGTCCTCTTCCACTTTACGTTTCCTTTAATTCCCGGAAACATTTCTTCAAGTTTCTTTTCGATTCTTTCAAGCTCCATTTTCGCACGTTCTTTATTCAAAACAATACTGGGCGTTAAAACGGAAAAAACAGTTAGAAGTTGTTCTCCCTGAGGAGCCACACTAGCGTCCATGTTCGAAGTGGCAGCTCCATAAATCCATGGATCCGAGCACATAAACGTGTCATACTCACAAGCTTTCGTCGCTAAACCATAATCTATCGAAATTCCCATAGTCGGCTTCATGCCCTTCGCCTTTCTGATAAATTCCTCTGAAAACCACTTTTCCTCAACCAGCTTGAACAATCCCTGCACCGGCACAGCAGCGACGACAGTATCAACCTTTATTTTTTCACCATTAACAACTACTCCCTCAACCCTTCCGTCTTTCACCAAAATTCTTTCAACCTTAGCTTTGACACGTACTTGACCATTCTCCTCTACAATTTCGGATAGCCTTTCAATTATGCTCCTCCATCCTCCAACAGCAAATCCGGCACCTTTACCTGATTTAACGAATGCTTGTATAATGTCGAAAAGCTCACCCGTCGAAGTTTCACCGGCATCAGCAGATATTAGTAGAAGCTTCGCTAAAATCTCCTTAACAAACCACCGTAATCTCTCACTCTTAAAATTCTCCTCCACCCATCTACTCAAAGGTATATCCCAATACTTACTGGGTTGAGCACTCAAAACCCCTCCTAACCCGCCCAACAATTCATTAATCTCTTCCTTACTAAAAAGAGGGCTTGACATTATAGCGTTAAGGTTGAGTGGAAGCTCGCTCCACTCTCCTTCATGGTAAAGACTAGACTCCTTTGGCTCAACTATTTCCAAATTCTCTCCTAACATTCTAAAAATACTGGCTGCCGCCCCATTATCAGCCATTCTAAGCGCATGAATACCATAATCCACGATATACCCCTTCTTATATTCAAAGCATTTACCTCGCCCACCAAGAATAGTTGCCCTCTCAGCAACAAGCGTCTTAACTCCCCTCCTAGACAGGAGGGCCCCGACCGAGAGGCCAGCAACCCCTCCACCTACAACTAAAACATCAAACATTAAAAAGCCACTCCTCTTCCTCTACTTAATAAGAACTGTTCTCTAGTGGCGTCATAAATTTTTCTTTCATGATTGTCTTCGAAAATAAGCGATTCCCGCTTTAAATAAAAAGTAGTGAGTTAAATTATAACATTTAAATGCCCATCGTTTTCTTAAGGAGGTTAATGTTTATCTGCCCGGCGCGGAACGAGTTGCCTGTCTTTATGTTATTCACAAATATGCTGGCTGGAGCGAAGATCCCTGCGTCAATTTGGTAAAAATCGAAGTTCGCCTCCTTAAACGTCTCATAAAAGGGTTTCCCATAGCTTTTAGATGTACTGGACGGCGTCTTTTCCACGTAGCTTTTCAACTCGTCGTCACTGTCAACCTCGACGAATAAATTTACGTGGCCTGCAAAGATTATCATGTCGTTTGTTCGCCCCATAGCAATAGTCGGGTCAGGATGAATAGGCGCGATCGGGGCAACACCATTTGCATACTTGATTTTCTTGGGGTCAAGCCCTACCTCTGAAATTTTGTGAATTCCGGTTTCAACAATTCTTCCAGATATTTGAATTGCTCCAACTATGCTGTTAGTAGGCGCTACTATAATGTATACGTTTGATGGATCAACGCCGCACGCATCCGCTACAATTTTCGCCACGTTGTCTTTAGGCAATTTGTTTGATTCAAGGAATAGGACAGCAACTTCTGCCTCGTCTTTATAGTCTATTTTTTCGTAAAGCTTTTTGGGTTTAAGTGCTAAGGCTCTAGCTGGACCAGAGCCCATGCCAACATATTTTCCGTTTTCATCCGTGATCCTCCATCCCGCAAATTGTGCTCCCAATGTTGAGATAGCAGGGTAATTCGTGGAGACGTGTATTACCGGAAGAGTTAAGTCCCCATACTGAGCTGAGGCTACATTAGCTGACCCTAATCCCCCGAGGCATATTTCCGTCACGTACTCCCCTGCTAAAATTGAGCCCTCAGCATTTACTCCTGCGTCGATCATACAAGCGCCGTTTTCCATCTGAATAACTTCAACCTGTAACTCTTCAGAATAGTCTATCATATCTTCAACTATTTCCTGAGCCAGCAGATTCACACTAACCAAATTTACCCTCCCATTTCTCCATTTATGATTGAATTAATTAAAAAGTGCGAATATGAGTGTTCTTTTCTTTAAGGAGATAAATCATCCCTTTTCCGTTCTCTGCCAAGTCTCCCGTAAACGTTAAGAATGGCCCAGGTATTTTTTCTCCATATACCTCAACTTCTCCTGCTTCTCCCTTATACTCAAAGCTTGGAAGTAACTCTGAAAGGCGCCCCATCGCTATTATACTTCCTCCCTTCATTTCGCCTCCAGCTCTCTCAGCAACATTCCCATGAACTACTATACTTCCCCCGCTCATGTGAACGCCAGCAAAGGCCCCCACGTCCCCCTTAACAATTATTTTGCCTCCAGACATCCACGCACCTACCTCGTTTCCAGCATTACCCTCAACTATTATTGTTCCATATACCCCCTTTTGGAGCTCACTCATCCCCACGCCTCCTCTATAGTTCCCACCAAGGTAATTTCCTGCGTTACCCTTAATGTGGAGAACACCCGCCTTCATTTCTGCTCCTGCCCAATGATCTGCGTTTCCCTCAACGACTATTTTTCCTCCCATCATTCCTGCACCAACATGCATTCCGACGTTCCCCTTAATCACTATCTCTCCTGCTGTCATGTTCTGTCCTATGCGTTTAGCGAAACTCGCGTCCCCGTTTATAATTATGGTGACTTCGCTTGGTTTTCCTCCTACATCGCCTGAAATTTTAAATAATTCCTTAAGCTTTTTCTTTCTGTTTCCTCGCCACACTTCTAGATTACCTATTTCCTCTAAGCTTTTCCCCGCAAAAACATCGGGTGATATTACCTCTGCCTCGACGGGAACCCGTGGCTTCTCAAGGGGCGTAATCTCTATCCTACTCATTGCCACCACCCTTACGCTCCTACTTCTATCATTTCCGACTTCGGCAAATATTCCATCTGAACAGGATAATTGCTCAGTGAAACAGTATAGTGTTTCCACATTTCTTTTAGGTCTTCCTCGATTAAAGGCATCATCTCTTCAAGGCTCTTCACTTTGACCCATATTGTGCTTCCCTGTGGCGCCGCAATAACCTCGCCGTCCTTTACAACGATTTCGCCATCTTTGAATGTGTATAGTGCCGCGCTGAATGCCTTTTCCACCAAGTCAGGGTTGGAGGAAATGTCAACCTTCGTTGGGTCAAGGTCGTAGACTGCCACATCACCTTTTGCACCTGGTCCAAGATGTCCTCTATTCTTAAGGCCCAAAATTTTGGCTTGAGTTGCCCTAGTAACTATCGCCACATCATAGAGGCTGAACTCTCTGTCTAAATCCTTTAGAGTTGTCCTCTCAGCAGCTGCCTTATGCGTCTTTTCCAGCATTTCGTTCCTAGCTTTACGACTAACCAACCACGAAATAATTTTTGGGTAGAAGTAGAATGGTCCCCCATTCGGGTGGTCAGTCGTCAAACAGACCTTATATAAGTCATTAACTGACAGCATTATTTCTAGTCCTATCGCCCATTGAACTGCGTTGACAGGGATGGTGCGTCTGAAAACATAGGGAACAATTCCTGACCCAGTTTCTAACTCGACGTCGCTATTCACCCACTTGTTTCCCCCTGTGATTTGATGAAGCGTGAATTCCCATGGTCCATCAGCCGTCATGGTTGTAGCGTCTCCAAAAATAACCTGCCCTATGTCGACCGTTACGTGGTCATGCTTGTTAATGTATTCCGCTATTTCTTTGCCTCCTGACGCAAAGTCCTTCCAGCTCGTGCCAGCATAAGCGTTGAATTGTACGTGCGTGAAGTGAATCACGTTACGTCTACCCTTAGCTGGTTTGACCTCTCTCACCGCCTCCATAGTTTCAAGAGTAATTTCGTAGTTTCCTGGATGACCCAAATTATTTCCATGAACATGAATGGTGTGAGGTAAACCGAGTTTCTCATTAACTTGCGCTAGTGCAGTTACTATCTCGCGAGGGCTTACATCGAAGTAGGGAACCTTATCATCTAAACCATTAACGTTCTTTCCCCACCCCCAGGATTCGACTCCTCCTGGGTTAACAATCTTAACGGCATAACATTTAGTTGCCCAGAGAAGCCATGCTATGTACGCCGCTAACTTGTCCATCTCATTGTTTCTAATGTAATTCAAGACAAACCAATTGTTTCCCGTTAAGACGAAGCCTCCATTATCTAAGATAGGCGTGTCTTGGAATTCTTCATGTGTATGACGTGCTTTGAGAGGCGGGACAGCGGGCTCAAAAACAGTAGTATAACCCATAGCCGCGAACCTATACCCCGTTATGAATGTTGATGGAACTGTATACCCAACTCCCGACCTTAATTGCCCCCTCTTTGGAACAACATCTTTTCTATGGTCTTCTGGCCGGAGTCTTCTACCTGAATTAACTTTTCCTCCAGCTATATGTGAATGGATACAGACTCCACCGGGCATTACGACTTTACCTGAAACATCAATCACTTTTGCTCCTTTAGGAGCCGTATCAACTATCTTCCCGTCAGCAATAGCAACATCCATTTTTTCTCCATCAATTCCATTTAAAGGGTCATAAACGTATCCACCTTTAAGAACGTAAGCGTTTGGCACCCTTTCCGCCTCCTGAAACGCCTGCCGAAAGAACAACTAATGAGTTCGTATTTATGTTTTTTGTCGATCTTCCCTCAAACTCAGCCCTTCTGCTTTATCTTCAAATTATTACTTATGCTCCTGTCTCAACAATTGGAGAAATATGAACGTTAACTAATTATGAAATTGCCAGCTTCCCCTTAAGCTTCTAAAAATCAGTTCATTAAGTTGCAAAGATCGGTAGAATACTCCTTTTTAAAGTGCCCTTCTGAGCGCAGCTTGAGCTATATTTCTCATCGCCTCTACGATTTTTTCTCCTGCATCAAGGACTATTTGAAGTAGCAACCCTTCTGGAGTAGGTATCTGCTTATTTAGCTTAACTTCGAGCTCCCTTTTATCTCCTATTATTTTTGGTATTACTGTTAGAACTTCGATGGCGTCTTGTTCCTTTTTGAAAAGAAAGGAGCGTGTAGCTTGTTGTAGCAGCTCATATATTCTTTGAAGGGTCTCCGCAACTTCCTTTAGTTGTCCCTCCTCTGAGTGAGGATACCTTTGCATTGCCCTGCACATCGCCTCTATGTTTCCGGCTACATCGTTAAGGGCTGTTACATATGTCACCATGTCTATCGTGTCCTGTACTGTGACTCCCATTTGGACGAGCAGAAACGACTGCTGAAGTCCCTTTCTGAGTTGCCGCACTATTCTAAGGTAATATCTATTTATGTTATTTCTCGCTTGAAGTATCGCGTCTATAACTCTCAGATCCTTCTTTCGAAGTGCGTTAATTAGCTCCTCCATGAGTTCAAGCACGTTTCTGCTAAGAACACGTATTAAAAGTATTATGTTCGTCTGCTGGATGGACATAACGTCTTGCAGTGTAACTTGGTTTGGCGTCTTGCTTGTTATCTCAAAACCTAAAAGCTGATGTGCAACCTCTGATATGTAACCGTATTTCTCGCTAGTGAACGGTTGCTTGGAGATGATATTAATAATATCAAAGCCGCTAAGGTATTTAGTCTCGATCACGTATTTTAAATGTTCAAAGTTAGGATACTTCTGGATGTCTACAGTTGCCGTCGAAGCTTGTTCGGGGGCCGCCTCAGGGGAGGGTATAACTAGTAGAGTTCCATCGGGGTTCTCCACAACTTGTACTTCGTCATTTGAAGTAAGCTTGTTCTTCTTCGTCCACTCTCTAGGTAAGCTCATAACTAGTGTGTTACTACTCCCCCATTTCACGAGCTTTCGTGTTTGCCTTTGGCTCAAAGAGGCTCCCTTCCCTAACATACTCTCCAAAGATGCCTAATAACCTATTTATCGATACTTCTTTTTTATGTTTTTTCACT
>JAHLWW010000034.1 GCA_019057715.1 Candidatus Jordarchaeum sp. JNZ_1113 | reverse complement strand
GGACTACGAAGATATGAAGCTACTGGATATTCTTCCGGGAGACTGTGTCTCGGTAAAGTCGCCTCACGGTGAAGTGGTTCTCCGCGTGGAAAGGTCTAAGGACGAGCCTCACAAGGGAATACTTGTCGTACCACTAGGACCATGGGCGAACAAAATAGTGGATCCCGAGACCCACTCGACGGGCATGCCCTCGCTAAAAGGGATACCTGTGATCGTGGAGCCAACGTTCGAATCAAATGTACCAAGCATCAAAGAGTTGATAAGTGCCCTTAAATCATAACCAAAATCGTTATATTCCTCTCCAATCTTGTGAACCCTGATTGTTTTCACCCTTTAAGTTGGAGGTTTCATGATGCCTCGGGAAGTCATAACGGATGTTGTCTGCCCTGTGTGCGGCTCTCTATGCGACGATATTTCGGTGATATTTGGTGATGGTGGGAGGATTATAGAAGTTGAGAATGCCTGTTCAGTTGGTGCCAGCAAGTTTCTTAGTGCTCAGAGCGAGCACCGCCTCAAAACCCCCCTAATGAGGAAGAATGGGTCCTTCGTAGAGGTTTCTTTGGAGAAAGCCGTCAAGGAGACGGCTAAGCTTCTAGCTAACGCTGAACGCCCGCTTCTCTATGGTTGGAGTAATGCTGAGTGCGACGCTCACAGAGTGGGGCTTGAGCTGGCTGAGGAAGTAGGTGGAATAATAGATAGCACTACGACGACGTGCCATGGCCCATCCGTCCTTGCAATTCAAGAGGTGGGTTGCCCCACATGTACTTTGGGTGAAGTCAAGAATAGGGCGGACGTGATAATCTACTGGGGTGCTAACCCAATCCACGCTCACCCTCGTCACATGTCGCGCTACACCACTTTTCCGAGAGGCTTCTTCAGAGAGAAGGGTGAAAAGGATCGGACGATAATCGTTATCGACGTGAGGCGGACGGATACAGCTAAGCTAGCCGACTACTTCCTCCAAGTTAAACCAGGATACGACTATGAGATCGTAGCAGCCATGCGTGCGCTCCTCAAGGGGCACTCCATTAGTGTGAGTGAAGTGGGCGGAGTTCCCACTTCTAAGATCAAAGAAGTAGTCGAAGTGATGAAGAACGCAGGGTTCGGCGCTCTCTTCTTCGGCATGGGGCTCACAATGACTAGAGGCAAACACCGAAACATAGACAACGCGATAAGCCTTATCGCAGACCTCAATTCGTTCGCAAAGTGGATACTGATGCCTATGCGTGGGCATTATAACGTAAGCGGCACAGGCGAAACCTTTTCTTGGGTTACAGGGTATCCATTCGCTATAGATTTCCAGAGAGGATTCCCATACTATAATCCGGGCGAGACCACCGCTATAGACCTGCTGATGAGAGGCGAGGTTGACGCCGCACTAATAGTAGCAAGCGACCCCGTATCCCACTTCCCCGCAGCGGCCGTAAAGCACCTCACCAGGATCCCAGTATCAACTATTGAGCCTCACCCAACGCCAACAGTCGAGATCTCAAAAATAGTGATTCCGCCAGCCATTGCAGGAATAGAAGCTGAAGGGACCGCTTATAGGATGGACCATGTGCCAATCCGGCTAAGAAAGATAATTAACCCACCAGAAGGATGCCTCCCTGACAAAGAAATCCTCGAAATGATACTTGACGAAGTAAGAAAAATCAAGAAATAACCCTTTCATTTTCTTCCATTAAGCTGGCTATTCATAGCGGCAAGAACACGAATTAAAGAATAACGGATCAAAGAATAAAATGTGTCCTTCCCCTTTTCAGTTTCTTTTACTCTGATCTTCTAAGTCTGCTGAAGAGCTCTTTTAGCTCAGATTGAAGTTGCATTCTTGCGCTAGCAGGGCTTGGGGGTGCCCTCGAGGCGCTTGCCGGCTTATCTATTGCAGGCGCCATTGCCGGCGTCCTCGCCGTTACAGTCGGTGCTGATCTTATCTCGTGCTCAGGGGCATATTCTCTTTCGGGTGACTGTAACGGAGAAGCCGATGGTAACGGTGGGGGCGAGCTTGCCTTAGCTTCTAAAATGCTTATTTTTCTTTCAAGGGACCTTATTTCGTTGTCCAACTGGTTTATTCTGTCTTCAAGCAGACCTACCGCGTTAAGTATTATACCTATGAGTCCCGTCACTATTTCAGCTAACTGCTTAAGCTTTTTACTTTCCCCAAAATCTATCATAAACTCTATGTCGTCGCTCAACAGGCACCGTCTCCTTTAAAACCCAAAGATACCCTTCCCCCCATAACTAATAAAGTTTTTCGGAAAAGTAAGCATTCTGGGTCCTGAGGATGGGGGTGTAAGCTTGGCATCCATGGTGTATCTACCTTATGGTGGCGCTCAAGTTAGGCTTACAATTCCATATCCGGCATTAGAACTCAAAGTTGATCCTCTGAGAGGCACAGATGACCCCGACGGACAAATTAAAGCAGCGCTCCAAACCCCCCTCGGAATGGAACCATTATACAGCCTCGCTAAAAGAGGGAGTAAGGTCGCCATCCTCATTGAGGGTTCTCAAGTTCCGGGAGGTTACAGAAGACGTGTTCTCAGTATACTTTTGAGCGAGCTCCATAAAGCTGGCGTTAAGCGAGGAGACATTACGCTGGTTGTGGCTGCTGGACTTTACAAGAAGCCAAGCCGCAAAGAACTTATAGATTTGATTGGCGGGGAGGTGCTTGAAGGTTATACGGTTGCCGTTCACGATTGCGAGGAAAGCCGCTTATTGGTGAGAGTTGGAGAAACACCTTTGGGAGGGGCCTTGGAGGTTAATAAGTGGGTTGCCGAGTCAGACCTAGTAATAGTGATTTCTAAGGTTCTCCCATGGGGGGCATGGGGAGGATACAACTCCGGAGCCCGGACGTTGGTTCTTGACCTAACGTCGACTGAGACAGCCTCTCAGTTTTATGACCTGAATTTAGTCAGCAATCCTGCTTGCAATGGAGACCCAACTTTGAACCCTCTCCAAAAACTGTTCCATGAAACAGTCAGAACGATAGAGGAAGCTAAGGGCTCCCCCCTCTTCTTCATTGAAGTGGTTGCGAATATTAATGGTCATCTCCTATCGGCAAAAGCAGGCTCACTGAAACCTGTTGAGAGCACTCTGTGGGCAGAGGCTGACAAGCAGTATGTGGCTCACGTTAAGGGGCGAAGCGAACTTCTAGTATTAGGAGTACCCAGCGTGACGCTCTTAGGTGAATCCGCCAACAGCAGTATCACGTTACTTCACGCTGTGACTTTCGCTCTCAGAAACCACCGTGTATCGCCTGTCATTCGGAGGGGCGGACTAATCCTTACCGCTGCAGAGTGCACAGCAACGAGAGCGAATCCGGTGGAAAACGAAGTTCTAAGGGCACTCGTCAGGACAGGCTCTATAGAGGAACTAGCAGCTAAACAGGAAAGCCTAAAGAATCCAGCACTAATCAAGCTTTACAAGGATGGGCTAACCCCCCATCCGCTTCACCCCCTCTTCAGCCTATACACGTCAACATTCACTCTAGAACACATAGAAGAAATACTGGTGGTCGGTTGCAGGTCCAAGTTGGCAACAAAGGAGCTCAAAATCACCCCCTTAAACAAACCAGAAGACGCCCTAAAAAAGATTGAAAGCTATTTAGGATCAGACCCGGCAACCATAACCTCGCCGGAATACTTCACAAAGGGACCCATCATACAACACGTGAAGTAATGAAAACTTGGTCATTTTTCTTGAATTTTTTATAATAACTAGGTTTTAATTTGGAAAGAAATTTAACTCCTTCGGCACTTTACCTTTTCTGAGGAAAAACTTTCTAGTAACAGAAGAGAGGTGGCGTTCTTGTGGTGGCTTAAAAAGAAAGAGAAAGGTGATGAAGCCGGCGAAAAACCCGTTACGCAGGAAGAATCGAAGGAATCCCAGCCTGAGTCCCCCAGTGTTGAAGCAAAGGAAGTGAAGAAAATAACTGTTGAGCCTGAAGTTGTCGGTAAAGGCATTCTAGTTGAATGGTTCAGGAGCAAGCTTGGGGAAAGCGAATTTCAAGAGGCTGAGAAGCGCCTAGAGACTTTAACCTTACAATTCCAGGTGGGCGGAACACCCTTCCACCTTTCAAAGGTTGGCGTCAGCCCATTCACGCTTAAGGAAGGAAGAGCTCTCTCATATGACGCTCTCATAGTCATCCCGGCAGAGCTTGAAGAAATATTAGCCTCAAGTGACACCATGACTTCCTTTTTGGAGAAATATAAAGAACACTTGAGGAAACCTCCACGCATAAGAGTTCAACTCATAAAGAGCCTTGAAGAGCTAGAAAGAAAGGGTGTTATGAGTAGCAAACTCGTAAGAGGACTGCTCGGCATCTGACCGCGGCTGTTCGCTCACGGCAGTTTTTCAGCTTACTTTAACCTCTTTTTTGTTTAACGGGTGGATGCCACTGCTTTTGCCATCTCTTCCAGTACTATTTCCGGTTTTTTCGCTTTAACCACTCCCGAAGCGAGCAGTACTCCTTCTGTTCCGAGTTTAAGGGCGGCTGCTACGTCGTCCCCCGTCGTTATTCCTGCACCACAAAGAGGGATCACTCTGGAGTTAACTTTCCTTATGGCCTCCACGGCTTGCGTTACAATTTCGGGTTCAGCTGTCGAAACGCTAATGCCAGTACCTATTAGTCTAGGCGGCTCGTAAGCGCAGAAGTCTGGGTTCAACGCTGCCACCGCCGCGCTCACCTCAAGGTTATTAGAGCAGACTATCGTTTTTAATCCAACTTCTTTAGCTCTCTTTATCGCTTCATCTATGTCCGCTAAAACCAGTCGTCTCTCACTGTGATTTATCAGTGTGCCTTCCGCCCCGGCGTCCTTCACCGCCTCAGCTAGCACGTGACCGGTAAAGGATCCTGGCTTTACAGGGTCTACGTGTTGGGCAAAAATGGGTATTTCAACAGCCTCAGCTATCATTCTAAGGTCTGGAAACTGGGGTGCTACGGCGATGCATACCCCTGTTTCAACGCTAATTCTCTCTGCAGCTCTTGCTATTTCAAGTCCTCTTTTTCCCACACTTTCAAGGTATGTTTTGTAGTTTACCACTATGATTGGGGTTTTAACACTCATGATTACCACCATACTAAACTCTTTCCCTATTTTTAGCATTTCAATTTTCTTCCTGCGGGAAGCCTTAAAATCACGTTCCTCTCCCTTGGAACTCCGATGCACTCCGCAACTGGGGCACATTTAGTTCTCAGCAGAAAGTAGACGTCGCATGGGTGTTCATATTCTGTCATGAATTCGAAGTTTCCCATGCCCTTGGCCACTATTATATTTGCCGACTCGTACTCCTCTAAGAACTCACATGAACACTCCTGCAGAAAAAGTCCCACGGTGTCCGTCCCCGTCGTTATAAGTCTGTCAGCCACTTTGTCCATGCCTACTTCCAGAGCGTCGCTCATCGTTGCGTCATTCATAACCGGCCTCTCCTTAACTGCCACAATAACTTCCGCGCCGACTCTTTTTAGCTCCTTTACTAGAATAGTATCGAACACTATTTCTCCTGCGTTGTCTGTCAGGTAGAGAATCCTGCTTCCACTTGTCGCATCGTAGAGGCTTTGTGCATCATCGACAACTAGCTCCTCCTCCGCTCTTTCAAGGTTGTCGTAAAGCTGATTCAGGCTGAACTCACGTCCCAACACGTCAAACTCGATCATGTTTCCCGCTACCGCTACTAGGCACGCCTGCCTGAACCTGTCGTATCCTTCCCTACCGTTCATTCTTGCAAGAACGTCGGGAAGCGCCTTCATCGCGGCAGTGTTGGATTCTCTTTTAACGTTGAGGAACGGGTCTTCAACTGAAAACACCCTTTTCAGTGTTCTTTCTCTCACGGTTCCCAAGTATGCTGGAACAAGGTGAAATGGGTTATCCCCGTGATTTATCTCTCTGTTAAGTGCCTCTAAAACTTCTCTAAGCGCCATCATCCTTAACTCTTCATCGCCTGTCAGCCGCTCTACAACTCTGTATGCTCGAGAAATTAAGCAAACTATGCAGATTGGCCTTATTTTCATAGTGAAACCCTTCACATTGTTTCTAGCGGTATTCTAACTAGGCTTTTTCCTCCTTCCTCGTCGACCACCACGGTGTTTTCAATGCGTACTCCGCCAAACCTCGGTATATATACTGCGGGCTTTATGCTGAAAACCATGCCAGCTCTGATAGGCTCATTGTTGTTCAGCGATATGACTGGCGGCTCCTCTATGCTAAGCCCTACGCCGCTCCCGGTAGGATATATGAAAAACTCCTCGTACCCTCCTTCCTTGATAACCTTTCTCGCAGCCTGGTCTACTTTGCTCAACTCCTCTCCAGGCTTGAGCTCCTTAACCGCGCTCAGGAAAGCACGTTTAACTGTTTCGAAAATCTCTTTGTGTTTATCCTTTGGTTTTCCCGTATAAAGGGTCCTTGAAAGACGTGCGTAATAACCGTTGTAGTTTGCGCTCACAACCACTGTAACTATCTCGTTTTCGCCTATCTTCTTACTGCTCGGTGACGCGTAAGGGTAAGCCGACCTTTCACCTGACACAACTTTGCTTTCTCCTTCCCCCTCCTGTGAACCTGCCATCATGAGAACTCCCTTAACTTCTGACGTTGCCTCTATTTCGGAAATACCAGGACTGATTAGTTCGAGCGCGGTTCTCAATCCCTTCTCAGCTATCTCCGCTGCCTTTCTTATGTTGTCTATCTCAGCTATGTCCTTGATGGATCTGAGTCTCCAGAGTGTGTCCGAAATATCCTTAAACCCCATCTTCGGCATCTCCCTCTTTAACCCCTCAAAGAAGGAAGCCTTAATATCTTGTAATTCCACCCCAACCCGCCTGTCAAGCATGTCCTTTTCCGCAAAGACCTCTCTTAACACATCAAAGATCCCCCTAGATTTTCCCCCCTCAATTTTCACGGGATACGTGCTGTAATATCTCACATCCTTAATCCAAGACGATTCAGCCGCCCTGTCAAACTCGTACCTCGGAACCACCAAGACCGGTTCACCGTCAAGGGGAATAAATAGCGCGCTATCCTCACCAAGTAATGGTTTAAGAAAACCAGCAAAGTAGTAAATGCTCTTGGGATTAAATAGAAGCAGAGCGTCAACTTCTGAAGCCCTCATGAGACCATAAGCCTTTTCTATTCTCATAGAAGCCCCAAGCAAAGACGCCACCCCAGCCACCGTCACGATACAAACAACTTATTAGTGCACAAAACATAAAAGCATTATTTGAATAGCCTCTTTTAATGTGGCCAACATAGCAAAGAGCAATATTACGAGGGTAACATCAACCTATATTTGCTTTTAACATAAATTACCCCCTGCCTCGGGGGGCAAATTTTTGAATGAAGTAGTGGTCTCCGTGAAAATACCCCGTGACGTCCTCATGTTCCTTGAAAAAGAGGTCAGTCGAGGGAAAAGGTCAGAGTTCATAAGGCAAGCCATAATAGAAAAGCTCGAAGGTAGATGTATTAAAGTGGAAAACAGCTTCCCCAGTAACGTCATTCTCAGCAGATTAGAGGAACTCGAGAAAAGGATCATACATTTGGAGAACGCTTTATCCTCCAAGAATTCTGGTAAAGATAACGCAGCTCACCCGCTTTACCAGCTTTGCAAAGATGAAAACGAGCGAAAAATAGTCGAATATATCCTTAGTGAAGGGGGGGCCACCACTCGCGAACTGGAAAAGGTGGTCGGCCTCAAGAGGAGACAGATCCTTAACAGGGTGAGGGAACTAGCATCAAGAGCTGAGAAACAACTAGGAAAACCCATGCTTGTCTACGTGCGGGCCCGCGTAAGAGGCAAGCGGCAGGCATGGTGGCTCAACAGCCCATAACTGGTAAATTTTATTTGGCTCTTAATTCCACTTTTAATTGGCGGGTCTGTGGCCTAGCCAGGATATGCTATAAACGCCTAAAGGCGCCGGCCTCCGGAGGGGTGTCTCGAGGAAAGCCGGAAAGCGAGGGTTCAAATCCTAAAATGGTGAAACTCCCTCCAGACCCGCCAATTAATCCAAACTTTTAAGCTACGCTACGTTAACCTTCATGAGGTAATGTTTTAGTGGTGACAATAATGATCCTAACAGTTAAAGCGAAAATTGCAGATGCACTTTGGCATACGCTGAAAAAACTGGGCTTCTCAGTTTCGAGGGATGACGTATCGGAGCTACCTGAGCCCCCTGACCCTAGGCTAGGCGACATCTCCTCAGCTATTCCTCTTAAGCTTGCCCGCTCTCTGAAGCGTAAGCCGCTCGAAATAGCTCAGTCTATCGCTTTGAACTTTGAAAAGCCGGAGTTTGTTGAACGCGTCGAGGCCGCAGAGCCAGGATACGTAAATTTTTTCCTCGATAAGGTGAAGCTTGCAGGCGATGTTATAAGGACTGTTATGGAGGAAGGTGACCGGTACGGTTTCAGTAACGTAGGGGGAAAAAGAAAAGTTATTGTTGAGCATACCGCTGTCAATCCTACTAAACCATTACATATAGGTCATTTGAGGAATGCCGTCTTGGGTGACGTTGTCGCGAACCTATTAAGAGCTTGCGGCTGGAGGGTTGAAGTTCAGAACTACATTGACGATCTGGGTCGCCAGATGGGTGTTTTAGTATGGGCTTTCCTAAACAACCTGCACCTAGAAGTTCCAAGAGAAAGAGACATGAAACTTGACTTCTGGTATGGATTAGTATACGCCAAGGCTGCTCAGAAGCTTAAGGAGAACCCTGAACTGGAAGCTGAAGTGGATGAAGTTATGAAGCGAATGCTTAATGAAGATGAAGTGGCGCTCTTCAGCAGGAAACTCGCCGAGATGTGCGTAGAGTCAAACCTTGAAACCGCCGCTAGGGCAGGAATAACGTATGACCTGTTAGTTTGGGAGAGCGACATTTCAAAAGCCCACCTTTGGGAGCACGCCATGAATCTTCTCGAAAAATCAGAGCATTTCGTCTGGGAGACTGAAGGGGAATATAAAGGCTGCTTCGTTGCGAAGCTCAGTCACCTAGAAGAATTCAAGGACAAAAAGAACCCCGACAAGGTTCTCGTCAGATCCAATATGGTTCCAACATACGTGGCACACGACATAGCCTATCAGCTCTGGAAGTTCGGCATCCTTGAAACAGGCATGAAGTACCGCCCCTGGCATAGGCAGTTCAACGGGAAAGAACTCTGGACAACTTCACCCATCCTCGCCACGCCCTCAAACAACTTCGCGAAAGCAGACGTCGTGATAAACGTCGTGGGGTATGAGCAAGAATACCTACAAAAAACGGTCAAAGTCTGCCTGAAGCTCCTAGGCCACTTGGAGCAAGCTGAAAACTCCATACATCTCTCATACAAACACGTTCAGCTCATGGGCGAAAAATTTTCTGGAAGAGAGGGAAACTGGGTGGGATACCACGCTGACGCCGTCATAAATCAGACCCTGCTGTGCGCATACGAGCAGGTAAGCAAAAACCTCCCTGAAGCATCAGAACTCGAGAAGAGACAAATAGCGGAAATAGTGGCTGTGGGCGCTGTGAGATACTGGCTCACGAAGTTCAGCACAGAGCAAACAATAATATTCGACTATGGAAAAGTCACAAATTTCGACGGCGAAACCGGGCCGTACATACAATACGCGGCGGTGCGGGCGAAAAGCATACTTGAAAAAGCAGGAGAAACCCCCAGCCCGGAAATCAACCCAGAGAAACTCCTAGGTTCAAGAGAAATTGATCTCATTAAACACATAGCAAAGTTCCCTGAAGTGGTCCAAATATCAGCTAGGAACCTTAAACCGAACATCCTAGCAGAATACACTTACCAGCTGGCAGTACGTTTCAACAAGTTCTACGAGGAATGCCCAGTTCTTACAGTCGACGATCCGGAGACCAGAAAAGCCCGCCTCGCCCTCGTACAGGCCGTTCTACAATCACTAAAGAACGCCATGAAAATACTCGGCATAGAAATACCGCCAAAAATGTAATGTAAAAAGGTAATCATCTAAGTTTGGTGGGCGTTGTCAAAGAAAAGTTTAATACACCTGCTTTCTGTTTCTAAAAATGGGCCCCTCGCCCAGCTAGGATACTCAAAGCCTGACAGGGCGCCAACATTTAAGTGGCGCACGCCTGCGGTGGCTTCAGCGCAGAGAGCTGGTGGTCGCAGGGCGGAGGACTTCTCCTCCCGGCTAAGGGTTCAAATGGGGGTTCCCAGGGCAGATCCCGCGGGGCCCGTTAACTCTCTTATAAGCTCTTTTTGAGATTTACAGGAACTGAAAGCATTAGACATATATCTCAGAGCTCTGAGGAGGCGCTTTTCATGTCGCTTACCCTCGTTTACAATGAATTATATGGCTCTCTTCATGTCCCGTTATTCCTTAAGCCTTGGATGGAGAGCTTTGAGCGTCCTGAAAGAGTGTCGCTGACGATGTGCAAGTTAAGGGGGTACGGGCTTCTAGAGTACTTAAACGTTGTTTCCCCGCATCCAGCCTCGAAGGAGGACATATTAAGCGTTCATAGTCCATATCTTTATGACTTAGTGAGAGAACTCTCCAAGTTTGAAAGGGGAGAGGTGGGCTCGTCCAGCTTCACGTCTAAGGATACGTTTAGGCTTGCCTGTCTGGCTGCTGGGGGTGCTATAGAAGCAGTCGACTTGGTTTTGGAGGGGAAATGTCGTAGCTCGTTGGCATTGGTTCGTCCTCCGGGGCATCATGCTGGTCAAAGTCACGCTTCAGGGCTCTGTTTTTTTAATAACGCGGCTGTGGCTGTAAAAAGTCTTCAGCGTAGAGGAGTTAGAAAGGTGCTGATTTTGGACGTTGATAGTCATCCAGGTGATGGGACCGCGCAGATATTCTACTCGGACCCCTCTGTTCTGGTTCTTTCCTTTCACGAGTATGACCAAGAGGTCGCGGGCGCCGGGTGGCTGGACGAAAAAGGATATGAAAAGGGGGAAGGCTACACGATAAACATCCCGCTACCCTTAGGGCTTCGAGGAAAACCTTACTTATGGGTTTTCGAGAGGGTTTTTCATAACGTGGCAGAATGGTTTAAACCCGACTTCGTAGTCGTGTCGCTCGGCTTAGACACGCACTACGATGACCCCGTCGGAAATCTTTTCCTCCAAGCGTTAGACCATGCCGAGATCACCGGGCACATACTCTCAATCGCTGATGAATACTGCAGAGGCCGCGTCTCCTTCATACTTGAGGGAGGATATAGCTTACTCGCTCTCCCCCTCTCTGTGGCTGCTGTAATATCACGTATAGTGGACTCAAAAATAGAGTACTACGATGAAATCGAGCGTGGCGGTTCTCCCCCCCAACACCTCAAGCGCCTCGTAGCATCTTTACTTGACCGTATCAGTAGCTACACTGGTCCTTAGCTCAGCTGCAACTCTTTCAGCAAGCTTCTCCATGTTCCTGACAACTTCATCTATCTCATTCCTCGCTGCGCCCTCTAAATGTACGCCTCCGACCGCCACCACTACTTTACCAGTCGCCTTGGCAACTTTTTCCGTCATGATACGTGTAAGCACATCGTCTCTGTGATATGGAAGCGTTATGGTTGAAGTTGAGACAGACCACTCATTATCCTTCTGCTTGTAGGGCACCGCTACGGAGACCGCCCCAATATGTGTTTCATCCCCACCACCTATGCAGAAAACTAATCCGTCTCCCAACTTTACTAGACTACACCAAACTGCTGTCCGTCCTTTACCTTCAAACCACATCCGTTCACGCTCCCTACTCTATGACGCCCATCCTCCTAGCCGTTGATGCAAGCTCAAGCTCAACAAGTTTACTCTCGGTTGGCACCCCGCTTTCAGGATCCCATCCTCGCTCAGCATAGTAGTCGTCGAGAAGTTTCTCGGCGTCATCAACCCCTATCCTCTTACTTCTGTAATAATCCATGAGCGTCATCGTTATGTTGCCCCCTCTAAGCGGCTCCTTTAGCCACCGCTCAGGGAAAGCGTCATCTCTCCTAGAAAACCCTTCCCGTACATTAAGTAACTTTAGAAGGTTCCAAACACGCTCTCCAGTTTTTATGAGTTTCTTTGGCGGCATCTTTATTCCTGTAGCTGAAGCGTAAAGCTCAGCCAGAGAGAAAACCGAGTATCCTTGAGTTATTGGCTGACGGCAACAAACTCCTAGTGACGTAAGAAGCGCGTACCAGTCTTCAACGTAACGCGTCATCCTTGCAACGTTAAAGTAAGGCACGAATATTCTTCTTATAGCATCCTTAGGGACTCCTATCCGGTCACAGAACTTTTTTAGCTTGCTAGTGCTGGCGCCAATCATGAATGTTGGAGAAAAGCCTGGAATATAATGTCCCCCCATCGGATTAACTATTACTTCGAACGCCTCAGTGCCAAAGTTAAACCGTCCATCAAGCGGAGGGTCCATGCCCTTAACGTTAACTACTTCTTCGATAAGGCCTCTACCAAACTTCGCAGCAGCCCTCACGGGCCCCTCAGCTAAAATGCCGCCCAACCCATCTCTTAAAGAAACCGCTCTGATCAGATTCACTGTCTCCTCGAAGCCGTCATCACCGAACTCAACTTTCACGTAACCTTTCCTTCTTAGAACTCTAACTAACTCTACCGTGGAAGCTAGCGTAGTATAATCTATTCCATACTTGTTAGCTAGATAGTAGCAGTAAGCAATTTTTCCGCCGTCACCAACTTTGCAGCGCGCCCCGAAGGCATAGGCAGGCCCAAAGAACTGAGACATGCACACTTCTCCCTCCTCTACTCCTGTGAATTTCGCGATAAGCCTGTCTCCAACGGGGCAAGAAGGGCAGGACAGCGTTTTCTCTTTAACTTTTTCAACAAAAACTTTTGGTCCAAACAGCGTTTCAGCCTCCTTCCCTGGCATGAGCCCCCTCCATCCGTCGCACGGCCACGCCTTTATCAGCCCTGTTCTAAACTCCCAGCATGTCATCGAGCCAAATCTGACCCACATGTCGTAGTGAGGATTACTACATATCTCTTCAACAGTTACTAATGCCTTTTCAGAAAAGGCTTTTTCATCAGCTACCTCCACTCCTCCTTCCCCCCTAACAACTACTGCCTTCAGGTTCTTAGACCCCATAACGGCGCCCATCCCCCCTCTTCCAAGACTCGAGCACGAGTCCATTATGGCAACGGAAAACCTAACCAGTTTCTCCCCAGCTCTCCCAATAGTCAAAACCCCACATGGCCCATACCGCCCCTGCAGTTCCTCTGTGACATCGTAAACGTCTCGCCCCCAAAGGTCCCCTGCATCCAGAATCTCCGCACCACCATCAAAGACATCCAAGTACACTGGCTTCTTAGAGCGTCCCTTAATCACCACATGGTCGTAGCCTGCCGCCTTCATCATGAGCCCGAACACCACCCCCCCAGAGGCAAAGCCATATGTTTCCGTGAGCGGGAACTTACAGACCGCTGAAACCCTTACTGCTCCAGGCGCCATAGTGCCAACAAGCGGGCCAACACCAAGCACCAGGTAAGCGTCAGGAGAATACGGGTGAACCCAACGCTCAGTAAGATCCGATGCAAGCTTCAAGTTCCCCCCTAACCCGCCGAGGAAAAAATCGATAAGTGACTCGCTCAACTCGACGCTTTTCACCTTTCTCTTCGAAAGGTCAACCATAAGAATTCTACCAGCGTAACCGTACACTCATCTTCACCTCATTATTAGCTAAGCTAGCAATGGCTCCCCTCAGAAGCCCCAATACATCCACAGCCTCAAGAAACATTCAGATGACCACCCTCAACTTCGACCAGTAGCCTGACCAACAATAAACTCCCAGCCAACAAAAAACAGAAAACTAAAAAAGATTTCTCTCATAATCAAATGCTAAATGTAAATGCATAACAAGTTAAATACATAACAAGTAAAACCCACCACTTAGCGCAGTTAAACAAAAGGAGAACGAGACAGTTCACATGTTTTCGCTCTCCTCCTTGTCTATTAGTTACGTATTCAA
>JAHLWW010000033.1 GCA_019057715.1 Candidatus Jordarchaeum sp. JNZ_1113 | reverse complement strand
GTCAGTAAACCCCCCGGGATACGAGCAAAGCGCGGCCGAAATAGTGTTAGGGGAGCTTTACAGGATAGGAGCCCAAACAGAAATTTACGAGAAAAAGGAGGGGCGAACCAACGTTATAGGAAGGCTTGGGGAAGGAGAGCCCAAGATTATGCTGGCAGCTCACCTCGACGTCGTTACGCCGGGAGACGGGTGGATGTATCCGCCCTTCAGAGCAACGGTGAAAGATGGCTACGTAATAGGAAGAGGAAGCGTAGATGCCAAAGGGCCTCTAACCTCTATGCTACTTGCACTACACGCAATCAAAAAGCTAAACCTGCAACTTGACGGTACCGTGCTGCTTGTGGCAACAGCTGACGAGGAAGTAGCCGGAGAACTCGGAATAAAAAGCTTATTGAGGGAGCGAAAAATAAATGCGGACTACGCTATAATTGGAGGAAACACGAGAAGCAAAGATATATGCGTCGCGGAGAGAGGCTTGCTCTGGCTTAAGGTCACCTGTAGAGGGCGCTCCGCACATGCGTCCACACCGCAGGAAGGAGCAAACGCGGTACAGGCATTAGTAAGGCTCCTAGGGAGAATATCCGAGGTCAAGTTCGACGTACCACCTCACCCTCTCATGGGAGAAGTGACCATGAATATAGGAACAATTCAGGGTGGCATAGGAGTAAACATCGTGCCTGATAAGGCTGAAGCCGCGATAGATATAAGGTATACTCCAGCTATAAAAGAAGAAGAAATAATTTCCCGTCTAACAGAAGTCGTAAGAAAAACGGAGGAAGAGATTAAAGGAGTCGAAATATCGCTCGACATAATCCTTTCAGAGCCGCCAACGGAAATCCCCCAAAACCACCCCTTGATACAGACGTTAAAGAAAAACGTGAAAGAGATAACCGGAGAAGATGCTAAGCTCGTAGGCGAAAGGGAAGTCACAATGACGAAGGTTTGCATACTGAACGGGATCCCGGCAGCTTCTTTCGGGCCAGGGGAAGGAGAGCAAAAACACAAACCAAACGAGAAAGTATCAATAAAGGAGATACTGGAAGCCGCCAAGATAATCGCCTTAACAATACTGGACTTGTTCTCGCAAGCCAAACAGCAACCTCAAACATAAAACCAGAAACTACGCATCTAAAAACCAAACGACAACTTGTCGTACGGAAGAAGCATAGCTATCCATAACTTCGCAACTTACCAGAAAACGTTTTTATACCGAATCCTTTTTTCTTAAGGATTGAAGCCCCGGAAGTTGCCCCGGTGCCTCATTAGCGGGAAAGCTCAGCCTGGTTAGAGCGTCTCACTGGTAATGAGAAGGCCCCGGGTTCAAAGCCCGGCCGGGGCTCCACAATTCAATTTTTCCATCCGTCTTCCTTACTTTAACTTAGCGTGGAGCTCCCCCCTTAAAGAGGAAATTGGCTGGGTAAAGAGTTGGTTGCTGGGGGGTTTAGTGGAAAACTACGACAAATTTATTTTGGGGTCATCGTTAGGAGGCTCTCGTGGAGGAGGTTTTAATGGAGCGGGAGGAAGAGAAGAGGGCTGCGGCGCTTGCTGCTGTTAAGCACGTTAAGGACGGCATGGTTTTGGGTGTTGGTTCAGGGTCGACTGTCGCAGTGTTCATAGAGGCTTTGGCTTCCCTAATGAGAAACGAGGGAGTAGAGGTAGTCTGTGTCCCGACGTCTTATCAGTCGGCGATCTTGTTGGCGAACTACGGAATACCCTTGACGTCTCTCTTAGAGCATCCCACTTTGGATTTGGCTGTGGATGGAGCAGACGAGATAGACCCAAACCTGAACTTAGTTAAGGGAATGGGAGGGGCGCTGACGCAAGAGAAGATAGTGGCGTCTTCTTCTAAGGAGATGGTGGTTATAGCTGACAGCTCGAAGCTTGTGGATGTCCTCGGCGTCAAAACACCTGTTCCGGTTGAAGTTATACCTATGGCTTGGAGAACCGTCGCAGAGAAGTTGATGAAGCTTGGATCCAAGGTTGAGTTACGTTGTGGGAGCGGGAAAGTTGGACCTGTTGTGACCGATAACGGGAACTTCATACTGGATGCGAAGTTTCCCCGCATAGATCAGCCTAAAATGCTGGAAGAAAAAATAAACAGCATACCTGGTGTAGTTGAAAACGGGCTTTTCGTCGAAATGGCGAAAATAGCGTACATAGGGCAGGGTAAAATCCTAGAGAGGAAATAGCTCTAAGAGATGCGCGCAGATGGCAAATAAAAAATTTTTAATAATAGGTGAGTCTGAACTTTATTTAATGTGAATGTTGAAGCGGTTGGTGATGCGTGAAGCTGTTGAATGATGCTTATAAAGAGGGAGAAGTCTTATGGCGGAGTATGCCTACTTGTTTAAGGTGGTGATAGTTGGGGATGGAGGCGTCGGGAAGACTTCTATAACGAGACGTTTTAGTGAGGGTGTTTTTTCGGAAAGCTACAAGATGACTGTTGGAGTAGATTTTGCTGTGAAGAACATTGAAGTTGACACGCCTCTTGGGAGGAAAAACGTTAAGTTTCAGGTTTGGGACCAGTCGGGGCAGGACAGGTTCAGCCACATTAGACCGCTATACTATCGGGGGTCTGTTGGGGGCCTCTGTGTTTATGATGTGACTAAGGTGGAGAGCTTTAAGAGACTACCATTCTGGATTGAGGAGGTTAGGTCGCATTGCGGCGACATCCCGCTGATTTTAATCGGGAACAAGCATGACTTGCCTCGAAGCGTTCCCCTTGAGGATGCGCTAGAGTTCGCCATTAAGCACAATTTGCTATACTTCGAAACTAGCGCTAAGACAGGTATGAACGTTAATGAGGCGTTCGCCGACCTAGCCAGAATGATCATTACTAAGCGAAGTGTGCAGACTTCTTAGGGGAAAAATTTAAGTTTCAGGGTTTTTTCGTAGTGGTGGTGATTGAGTTGAAGAAATACTCATGTTCATTCTGTGGTGAAGAGATCAACCCTGGTACGGGCATCAGCTACGTGAGACGCGACGGAGCCGTACTACGGTTCTGCTCTAGCAAATGCCGCAAGAATGCGCTCAAGCTGGGCAGAAAGCCGAGGAAGCTTAAGTGGACTAAACTTTACGAAAAGAAAGGAGGATAATTTTTTATTTATGATAACAGGCAGTTCTGAATTATTACTTCGGTAAGGTTAGATATGTAGTGAGGGGGGGCGCTGGGATTTTCTTCGGTTAGAAGCCTTTTTATTAACTCTCGTGCATCTTCGACGTTGTTTTTTCTTTCTGTGAGGTTTTTGCATACTTCTCTGAGTTTTTTCGTGTTGTCCTTCGTGAAGCACTGGAGCCCAGCGTATTCCTCCGCTTTTTCCTGCCCGTTTTTCTTCAAGCCTGCCTTTGTTGACCAGAGGGTAAGCTCTCTCTCTGCGGTTGCAGGGGAGTCTGAGGCGTGCGCCACATTTATGCCGCCCCATATTCCATATTTTCCCCTAATTGTCTCCGGATCTGCTTTCTGAGCTAATGTTGCTCCGAGCAGGCGTCTCACTCCCTGTATTACATTTTCGCCCTCCACTCTTAACGCCACGACCGGGGCGGCTTTAATGTATGCTATAAGCCAGTTGAAGAAGGGTTTTCCTGCGTGCTCTTCATAGTGTTTTTCCGCGAGCTTATCCGTTACTTGAACCAATTTGAAGGCAGTTATTTTGTATCCTTGATCCAGTATCGCTTTGATGGTGTACGCCCCGACGAAGCTTCTTATGGTCGCGTCAGGCTTCAAAATTACGAGAGTTGACTCCATTCTTGGTCACTCTAGAGGGTTAACCTTGACCTCAACGGCACTACTGAGCCTTTTTAGTCTTTCTTCGACCTCGGATAAGGAAATCTTACTCCCCGTGCAATCCACTATGAAGTAGGCGTCAGCTATACCCGTAGTACCCGGGGGAATTACTGTTGTTTGTATATTTATGCTCATTTTTCCAAGCTCAGTGGCTATTTCACCTAGAGCTCCGGGCTTATCTAGCATTCTTACTTTTACTTCAGCTAGCATTCGCTCCTCTTTAATTATGGGGTAAGCCACAAAGTTCATCTTGCTAACGTCCGCCACGATTAGGAGGCGGGTTCCCTCCTTGATTTTAAGGGAGGACGCCACGCTTGAAGGAAGATTAATGGAGTTATTTTTCCCAACGAGGACAAACTCCGTTATGAATGGCTTCTTCGTGCTCAAAAACCTTCCCTCCTCTTTTTAAATTTTAAACATTGCATACTCAAGGGAGACACTAATATTTAAAAGTGTCCTTCAAAGATTTTGAACTAAAAATAAATTCGGTGTTTTTGATGAGAATTATGGTTGCAGGAGTCGCCGAGCTGAGCTTCATGGACTACCCGGGTAGCCCGGCCTTAGTGATTTTCGTTCCAGGGTGTCCCTTCCAGTGTCCGATGTGTCAGAATTGGCGGATACTCGAAGCTAAGCCCGAGCATGAGAAAGAGTTCGACGAGTTCCTCTCGAAGATTAGGGTGGCGCTGGGCGCCGTGGACGCGGTTAAGGTTTCTGGAGGCGAGCCTACTCTTTACCCTGAGTTCCTGCTTAAGCTTTCCGAGTTCTGCAGGGATCACGGGTTACTTTTCGGGTTCGACACCAACGGTTACTTTCCAGATGTTGTAAAGAGGCTTTTGGGGCAAGTTGACTTGGTTTCGGTGGACGTTAAGGCAGCATTTAATGACCCCGCCCTCTACAGCAGAGTTATAGGAGTTGAGATGGGGGAGGAAGCCATAAGTAGACTAAGGGAGACCTTGAAGGCGCTTTTCTCAGGCAACGTCTACGTGGACGTTAGAACCACGCTTATCCCGACAGTCAATGACAAAGAAGAGCACATGAAAAACATTGGTGAAAACCTTGCTAGGCTAGGATATGTGGGGAAGGCGCTAAAGGAAGAGGCAAGCTATACGTTGCAGGAGCTTGAGCCTAACTTAGCGTGGAAGGACGAAGTGAGGAGGATGAGAAGACCCACACTTGAGGAAATGGTGAAAGCCGGCGAATCAGTTGGATTACCCAGAGTATATATTAGGAAGGCTAATGTGGGATTTATGGTGAGGCTCGACGACTTGAAAAGGCAGGAAGTAAGAAAACTGGACTTAATCTAATGCATTTGAAACATGAGTTCTATGGCTATTCTAGCTGCGGTAAACGCTGTAAAGCCGCCTGAAGGCGTCACTTCCACGACGTCGCCACCAGCAACATTGTGGCATTCTTCTATTAGGCTGATGAGCTCCGTTATCGTTAAGCCTCCTGGCTCAGGATTTCCGACTTCGGGCGCAAACGCCGGGTCTAGAACGTCTACGTCAACCGTCACATATATTTTCCCGTGCTCCTCCTGGAACTCCTTTATGCGACTCATGGCGTAACTTAGAGAGCGACGAACTTCGTGCGCTGGCACCAAAACAATGCCGTTTTCCTCAGCGTACTCGTACTCCTCCCTCGAGCAAGCTCTAACTCCCACTTGGAGAAGCGAAATTCCCGCTTCATGCATTCTTCTAGCAACTGTCGCGTGACATATTCTTTGGGATGCATAATCATCTCTTAAATCAGTGTGGGCGTCAAATTGTATCACGCCGACGCCACTGATGCACTCAGCTACGCCCAGCGTTAAGGTGTGTTCCCCACCCAAAACGAGAAGCTTTTTACCTTCATCAACGACTTCGGAGACTACTGCCTTTAACCGCTGGAGGGTTTGGTGCACGTCTCCCGGAACCACATCTAAGTCGCCAACGTCACAGAAGCTGAGTGAGCAGGCATCAGCCATGCGTTTAAGGCTGAAGCTCTCCATATTCCAAGACGCAGCCCTTATGGCTGATGGGGCAAACCTAGCGCCCGGCTTATAAGTGCTGGTAGCATCGAAGGGAACCCCCATTATTATCACTAATGCCTCACCATAAGGCTTAGAGCACCCTAAGAAGCTCTCTTTAGAGGTCAAGTAGAGTCCCTTGTACCCCATTCTTCCTCCTCCAAGAGAAACCTTATGAAGTTCCGTGTGCTTGGAACAACATTCCCGGACCTTACACGAGTATTCCACTCTTCAACCAGCACACCGTAATGCTTCCATTCCTTCTCCAGCAACGCCATTTCTTCGAAAACCTTTTTGAAGTTGTATTTTCCGCCCTTACCAATACCCTTACATATGAAGAGCGCATCCGGGTTAAGCTTGAATTTATTTCCTCCAAGCCAAAGGAAGGGGAAAGCCCTGCAGTTTAACGGTCTAGCAGGATACACTTCACACTCTCCATCGTTAAAGACGCAGCGCCCATCCTTCTCCTTAAGGGCTAAGACCATACCCCGTCCTCTTTCACCTATAAACCTCGGAATACCGGTATAAGTGTGAGCTACCTCATCGGGGACAATAACGCCCGTCAGGAAGTTGTGAGGGGGGATGCCGTAAAGGTCGATTATTCTCTTGGCATCAGAATCAGTCACACAAACAGTATAAGCTGAACAGCATGACCCGCATCTCTGGCACTCAAAGTGCCCGGGTCTTAATGCTGCTCTCAAAGCTCTGACCAGAACGCTTGGATGAAGCTTAACCTTCAATTTATCATCCACTAAACGCATTTAAAAACAATGAAACATGTAACAATTAATACGAAGTTAGTTTTTCTTATAAAGATTGGAGGGCTAATGTTGAAAGTCATGACAAGTATGGAGACGCGAATAGCGGACCTAAACGCTGAGTTTTTGGGCGTTCCCCGTCTCCTCCTCATGGAGAACGCTGGTAGAAGTGTTGCGGATGCCATCTCTAAAAAAAGGAATATTGAGGGGAAGAGAGTTGCTGTCTTCTGTGGATTAGGTGATAATGGAGGTGACGGTTTCGTTGCGGCAAGGCACCTTGCAGCCCTCGGAGCCAAGGTAACTGTGATCCTCGTCGGGGACGAGGAAAACATCAGAACAAATGAAGCTAAGCGTAACTGGAACGCGGTTAAATCAATGTTCACTGTTGAAAAAAGGGTAGTGAGAGATTCGAGTGACATAAAGAAGCTCGAGAAGGAACTTGGTGGCGTGGACATTGTGGTGGATGCACTGCTCGGAACAGGGGTAAGAGGCGAGGTGAGGGAGCCCATAGCTTCAGCAATAGATTTGATCAATGGTATCAGAGGCTTCAAGGTCTCCGTGGACGTCCCATCGGGACTAAACCCCGACACGGGTGAAGTTGGAGGAAAAGTGGTCAGAGCAGATCTGACAGTTTGCCTCCACTCGCTCAAACCCGCCCTTCCCAGCTCTCCGTTCGCAGGCGAGCTTGAAGTATACCCGATAGGAATACCACCAGAAGCAGAGATCATAGTTGGCCCCGGAGACCTAGAGGCGGCCAAAATAACTCGCAGGCCTGAGGCATACAAAGGAGAACATGGGCGGGTTCTCGTCATCGGAGGAGGAAAAAATTATTCTGGAGCCCCAGCCTTAACCGCACTAGCAGCATTAACGACGGGAGTAGACATAGTTATTGTGGCTACGCCCTCGAGCGTCGCGGACGCCATACGTTCTTACTCCCCAAACTTAATTGTGAATTCTCTTCCCGGAGAGGTCTACAATCCGGAAGCTGTGGAGAAAGTTGAGCTGATCATGAAAAGAATGACAGCTCTAGCTATAGGGCCAGGGCTGGGCCTCGAAGATGAAACATTAAATGCAATCATAGAAACACTGGAACTCGCAAAAGAAAAGAGGATTCCGACTGTTGTTGACGCGGACGCGCTCAAAGCCGTCGCTAGGAAGCCAGACTCTGTCGCGGGCGGCAACATGGTGTTAACTCCCCACCAGGGTGAATTTCTCATAATAACGGGAGAAAACCTCCTCGGTAAACCGTTAAAAGAAAAAATGGAATCTGTAAAAGAATGGAGCAGGCGGCTTGGAGCAACAATACTGCTGAAGGCACATTGGGACGTCATCTCAAACGGAGAAAAAGTGAAGGTCAACATAACGGGAAACCCTGGAATGACAGTGGGTGGAACAGGAGACGTACTCACCGGATGCTGCGCCGCCATCCTTTCATGGGGAAGGGACGTATTAACAGCCGCAGCAGCGGCAGCCTTCATAAATGGAAGAGCTGGAGACCTAGCAGTTCAACAGAGAGGATACCACATAACAGCAACAGACGTAATAAACTACATACCTCAAGCAATGGGCGACGCGAAGGACTAGGCATCGTATGCTGCAATGAGGTAACCTAACCAAAATGAGTGTGAACTGTAGTCCTCAAAGTTTTTCTTAGAAGTTGTCTCTAACGTTTACATCAGGTCGGGACGACGTGAAACTTTATGGGAAAAGTTTTTAATGTTCTTCTTGAATGGATGAAGAAGGAGGTCTAAACATGAGCGCACAGCAAGATACTGCAACTCCGGCTGAAGTAATAGCCATCGTTGACAGGACAGGAATATATGGAGAGATAATTCAATGCCGCGTTCGTATACTTGAGGGGCCGGATAGGGGACGAATATTAACTAGGAATATTCGTGGCCCCGTTAGGACAGGCGACATTGTCTTGTTAAGGGAGACTGAGCGTGAGGCGCGCAAGATAAAGCCTCGTTAACACGCCTTTGTTTTTGTGAAATTTCTTCCTTGAAGCGGTGTTCTTGTTTTAGAGTTCGTATACTTCTCCTACCTTGGGGTTTATGGCTTGGTTACCGTAGTTTTCCTCTATTTCTTCCGCTAGAGTGTGGCAAGCTTCTTTCTCACCGTGCACCGTGAAGAAGACCGTTGAGTGATTGTTGATGTTCTCTACGAAGGAGTGTAGCTGTTTCCTGTCGACATGGGATGAGAAGTTGAAGAATTTGACTTGCGCATTGACACGTTCAGGTTTCCCATAGAGGGGGAAGTATCCCGTGTCGAGAAGTGTTCTTCCAGGGGTTCCAGGAATCTGGAAGCTGACGAGGAATATAGCGTTATCACTATCTTTTGCGAGCATTCTCATATAGTGGATTGTTGGTCCACCCTTAAGCATTCCTGCTGTTGAAATTATTACGCCTGGTCGGCTTGCCGCTTCAACTCTGTCGTGGAAGCCACGCACCCATCTGCACTTGCTTAGGGCCCTCAGGAGGGTTTCGTAATCCTTGAGGTAGTCTGGGTGCTGGAGCAGCAGTCGGCTGGCATCACGCGCCATTCCATCAAGCGTTATGTTGCACTCGACATTGTACTTCTCGAGGACACATAAAATTTCTTGAGACCTAGCAACTGCAAATGCTGGAATTAGAACCACGCCGCCGTTTTCAACAACGTGAAGCACTGCTCTTACGAAATCACGTTCCGTCTGAAGCCTTTCTGGATGCTCCTCTAGCGCATACGTACTTTCCGTTATTACCACGTCAGGCTTTAGCATGCCGTAATCTGCATTTTCAACGAGACGTGTCTTGTTTGTGTTAAAGTCTGACGTGTAAAGGATACATTTCCCGTTCGTCCTTATTACCGTCGAGTAGGCGCCGGGTATGTGGCCTGAGTTTACTATTTCAACGGTCATTCCATCTACTTTAATTGTGTCGCCGTAATTCACGGTCTGGGTTTTCCTAAGCATCCTATTTTTCTCTTTTTTACCGAAGGGAAGCTTCTTAATTTTCAGCATGTCATCTATAAGCAGCGAGAGCAGGCTAAGAGTAGGCGGCGTCACGTAGACTGATGGACCATCAGAGTAGCTGTCAGTATAAAGAATCGGGGCTCCTCCTGCGTGATCCAAGTGAACGTGTGTCAGAAAGACCGCGTCCACATCTTCTGGCGGCAGCTCAGGTATGAGGTTATCCTTCTTTCCCACGTAAACGCCATAGTCTACCAGAATATTCGTTTCTCCATTAGATACCAATACTCCTGAGCCGCCTACTGTTTGGCATCCTCCGAGAAACATTAACTCCAAAAGAAAACAACCTCCAGATTTGAACTAAGTTTTTCAAAATAACGTTACCAACTGTTTAAACAACATTTTCAAGCAACTTTCCGAAGAGGATATGTTAACTACTTTTACGTAATTTACTTTTTTGAATTTTCTAAGTCAATTATTTGCTTTTAGGCTTATAATTTTTACTATGTCTAAGCTTAAATCTAAAGCCTTTGAGGAGTGAGTGACGTGACCGGTTGAAATAACGTCGACGCCCAGCGCTGCATACTCTTCTATGTTTTGAAAGTTGATCCCCCCCGAAACTTCTATGATGACTTTCTCTCTCAACCCGTGTTCTTTTAGGTTGCGTATTGTTTTCTCCACGTTCTCCACACTCATGTTGTCGAGCATTATTATATCGGCGCCTGAGAGAACAGCTTCCAGCGCCTCGTTAGGAGAGGAAACCTCCACTTCTATTTTCTTTGAGAAGCTGGCTTTTTCCTTAGCTCTCTTAATGGCTTCAGCCACACTTCCAACAATTTTAATGTGGTTGTCCTTTATTAGGATCAGGTCATCAAGGCGGAACCTGTGTGGGTCCCCTCCGCCTAACTCTATGGCTTTCTTCTCGAAGTACCTGAATCCCGGGGTCGTTTTTCTTGTGCCGGCCACTCTAACTTTTCCATTGACTCTTCTGGCTTTCTCCACGAGGCGCGCTGTCTCCGTCGCTACGCCACTCATAAGCATCATTAAGTTGAGAACGGTTCTCTCTGCCCCCAAAATCGCCCTCGCATCACCCCTCAACTCCATCACAACATCTCCCTTCTTAACCCTCTCTCCATCACGAACCATCGTTACGACGTCTATTCCAATCATCTTGAATAGCTCGCTCGCCTCGGAAACCCCTGCTATTACACCGTCCTCCTTGCAGACAATTCTAGCCTCAACTATGACGTTTTCAGGGATAACGGCTTCACTGGTCACATCTCCGAAACCTAAGTCTTCGAGGAGGAAAGACGCTAAAAACCCCCTAATGTTACTCATCGCTTTCCCTCCTTAAGGTTTGCAAGTGAGACTATCTCTCGAATAATTGACTCGACTGAGTCGTTTTTGAGAACCTTTTTCTGAATGAACAACGCTCTAGACTGGTATGAGTCGTCTTCTAGCACTTCCTTTATGGCTTCTAAAAGTGTTTTTCGGTTGAGGTCACTTTGGCGTATGATCTTCGCTATCCCCATTGCTTCAGCAGACCGGGCGTTCATTTCGTGCTCGGTGTGAGCTGGCGTCGGAATAAGTATGGACGGGACGCCATAATACATGGACTCCGCTATCGTGTTATGTCCTGAACGAGAGACAACTATGTCACATGCCTTAAGTACGAGGTACCTGTCGGGAACCCAATTGTACACTCTCACTCCATCCTTCCTAAAAATTTCTCTTACTTCTCCTGGGTTCCCCGTGCTCATTATCACCTGGTACTTTTCGGGGAACGTAGAAACCACGTCTAAGAGTATCTTGTTGACCGCCTCCCTTTCCACCTTGGTGCCAGAGATCCCGATATAAATTAGGGGGCGCTCATCGAAGCCCAACATGAGCTTGGCTTTCTCCTTGCTTGGAAGTTCGTTGGGAAGTTTATCGATTATCTGCCCTACAAACTTGACCTTTCTCAGAAACTTCACTGGAACGTCCACATGCTCCTTAGCAATAGTATAGGGTAACGGAAAGTCAGGGACAATTATGGATGTGCTTCTACTCCACATCAGCCACAGGAAGTAAAGTATGTTCCACTCGCCGAACGCTTTAAGCTTCATTTTAATCTTACTCAGAGGTTTCTTGTGAGGGATGAAAAGCTTAATCTGGTGAAGGAGAAGAAGGCAGGGAACTCCCAGCAGGAGTGATGCGAAGATCGGGGAGAGACGTGAGTCGGATACGACCACGTCTGGCTTAAACCATTTGATGTTTCTTATCTCACAGATGAGTTGCTTAAGGAAGGCTGCAACGTATTTCGGCCACCTTATGCTTGTTTGCAGCATTTCGATCGTTCCATCTTCACCCTCAACCGGCTTTATTTCGGGCACCTTAACTACCGGGAAGCCTAGAGCGGAGACAAGGGCGACAGCGTCACCATACGTGGAAAACAGGACTTGCGCACCCCGCTCCATTAACCTTCTGGCTATGGGGGCACATCTGCCCGCGTGGCCTAGAGCCATTCCGTTAGGCGCGAAGTAAACTCTCATCTGTTACTCCCTCTCGACTGAAAGTTCTTTACGGACTATTTTTCCGCGTGGCTCTTCCTCCTCAAATATGACCCCGCGAAACACATGGACCTCAGTGCTCTTGTCGAGCCAAGCGTCAGGCGGTAGCCCTGCTTTCATGCAGCACTCGCAGAGAAAGGTTTCAGCGTCCCAATTCCACTCGACAGGAACCTGAGGTAAAAGAAGACCTCTAAAAGGACCCCTCGCAACCAAGAGGCCGTCGCGGCCAACCTTAATTTTTTCAGGGTACTCTTTAGGATCCTTAACTTTAAGAAGCTCTGGAACTGATAAAACGGTTACCTCAACAACAACGCCGTCAAGCTCCTCCACTCTTAGAGGAGGAAAACGGGGGTCGCGCGTCGCCTCAACAGCAGCTTTCATCGTAGCTTCAACAAGGGGAAAGTAAGGAAGAGGATAACCGATGCATCCTCTCAGATATTTACTTCCGCGAGCCAGCTTGTTTATTGTAACGAAACCTCCTCCCTTCTCTCTGAGCCTCGGCGAGACATCTGTTGGAGGGGAGCCAATCCTCCCTACCCGAACAAAGTTTTCTATGGTTTCCCTTGCAAGCCTCACGAGGAAAACTCCATCCTCATCGGTCAGGTTAAGAATGTCTTCAGCCAAATTGTACCCCGCCTCTTTTTTCTGAGATTTAACTGAGAAGATTTACCGCTTTAGTTAACTTTAAATATTTCTCAGCGTGACAGGGAGACTCCCGATCTAATTTTTTCCAGCACTTTGTTCATCGACCTCCACATTGCACCTTTCCAGTAAACCTTACCACAAGACGTGCAAACCCAGAATTCACCGTATCTTTCTAATGTGCTTGGATGGATAATTCCGGCAACCTCGTCCCCTTTTGCTTCCCTTATCTTTCCCCCGCATTTTGGACAAAAGGAGCATCTGGGGTCAACTTCCAGTCTCAGCTTAAACTCGCGGGCAACGCTCCAAAACTGCTCATAGAAGGAGGTACCCTCAACGTAGAAAGCCCTAACGCCATGTTTTAGAGCACGCCTATAAAGGTGCAGGTCTCTAGTTAGAAGAATTCCTCTAGACGCCACAACTTTCTCGAGCAAGTATTCATCATCCCCTTTAGGGTCATAATAAGCTGCATAGCCCAGCAACCTCAACCAACGACAAACCCTGCCAAGCATGGCGTCACAAACAAATAGAAGAATAGCAAGCACCCCACAAAGGAGAATGCCAATATTAGGAGGGCGCAGCTTCTTCTACCTTAAAAATGTCCTTAGCCCCCTTCTTCACCACTTTCAGGTTCACTTGATATATTTCATCAGAGATAGTGTTCCCCCTAACCAGCTTTCTTCTTCGCTCACCTTTCTTTCTAGGATTAAAACCGGGGCCCGAGCTAAGCAACACCCTCTTGCGCCCTGGACCATCAATGTCTGGCCTCATGGGGAAGCCGTCTTTGTCGGAGCCGCCAGTAACTTGTAGCTCGTAGCCAACTAAGCCCAACGGGTCCCCCTTGACAGTCTCGCCTATTTTCACATCAATTAAGCTCCTAAATTTTACGTCGTCAACACCTATCGTAACACTCCTACCCGTTTCAGGGTCGCTTATAACCAGCTTACGAGTATACTCGTCACCTGCGCGCTTCACTCTTCAACCACTCCCATACACTCTTGTAAGACTCAGAATAAAGCATCCCTTTTATAAATTAAGCGCTTGAAACTCACAACGCTACAAGAAACGATATGTTATGAAGCTTGAACTCGACTCAAATTTTAAATTTTTTGGGCGCCTGCTACTCACATGAAAAACATTGTCAAAGAAAGTTCTAAGACGGATAATACGCTAAACATGAAAAATGAAAACATGTAATGCTTCAGGGAAAGGGCAGTAAAACGACGTGCACTACACATGAAAAATGGCACTTAATGAGAAGGGTTTGTTGGGTTTTGTGGATGGATTTTTATAGGTGTTTTTGTTTGGCTTTCTTTGAGCTTGTGCCTGACGTGTGCTGTGTGGCGCC